>CALVPW010000118.1 GCA_944354085.1 uncultured Clostridia bacterium
AGGAGAACGTCGTCGTCATCCGCAGCGAAGAGGAAAAGGAGCGCACGCAGGCGAACGTCCGCGCCGCGGCGGACAAGCTCTTCGGAGGCGAAGCATGAATACGCTCACGGTGGGGCTCGTGTTAAAGCCGCAGGGCATCCGCGGCGAGCTCAAAGTCAAACCGTATACCGATTCGGCGGAAGACTTCCGCGCTTTTTCGCGCGTGTTTTTGGAGGAGCGGGAATATAAAGTGCTCTCCGTGCGGACGGGCGGCGGCGCCGTCTATCTGGGGCTCAAAGGGGTGGCGGACCGCAACGCGGCGGAACTTTTGCGCGGGCAGGAGATCACGATCCCCCGCGACGAGGCGCCCGAGCCCGAGGAGGGGCGCTATTATATCGCCGATCTTTTGGGGCTTTCGATCGTGACGGAGACGGGCAAGGTCTTGGGCACGCTCAAAGACGTGCGCCAGGCGGCGACGGATATCTACACGCTCTACGACGGTGCGCGCGATATCCTCTTCCCCGTGGCGGACGGGGTCGTGCTTGCCGTCGACAGGGCGGCGGGCACCATCACGGTCAACGAAAAACGCTTTTACGAGGTGGCGGTGCTGTGAAGATCACCATTCTGACGCTCTTTCCCGAGATGTTCTCCGCGCTTTCGGCGAGTATCCTCGGCCGCGCGCAGCGGGAGGGGAAACTCACCGTCGACGTCGTGAACATCCGCGACTATACCCAAGACAAGCACTTGAAATGCGACGATTATCCCTTTGGCGGCGGCGCGGGGATGGTGATAATGGCGCAGCCCGTCGGCTCCGCGGTGGAGGCGGTCGATCCCGAACACAAGGCGCGCCGCATCTATCTCTCGCCCAAAGGCAAGACGTTCCGCCAGGAGATGGTGTACGAGCTTTCTTCCCTCGAGCATATCGTCCTTTTGTGCGGGCATTACGAGGGGGTGGATCAGCGCGCGCTCGATCTCTTTTTTGACGAGGAGCTCTCCATCGGCGATTACGTTCTGACGGGCGGCGAACTGCCCGCGATGGTCGTCGTCGACTGTGTGGCGCGCTATATCGACGGCGTGCTCTCGCCCGAGTCGCTGGTGCAGGAGAGCTTTTCGGAAAATCTTTTGGAATATCCGCAGTACACCCGCCCCGTCGAATACCGCGGGCTGCGCGTGCCCGAAGTGCTCCGTAGCGGCAACCATGCCGCCATCGATCGGTGGCGGCGGGAGGAGGCGATCAAACTGACCGCCAAACAGCGGCCCGATCTGTTAGAGGAAACATGAAGACCATCCAATGGTTCCCCGGGCACATGGCGAAAGCCGTGCGCATGATGGAGGAAAACGTAAAATTGTGCGACGCCGTCGTGTTCGTGCTGGATGCGCGCGCGCCTGCGTCGAGTTATAACGCCCGCCTTGCGGACATGGTAGGGGGGAAACCCGTCCTCTTCGTGTTGAACAAGGGCGACCTTGCCGACGGCGGCGCGGACATGGCTGTTACGAAAATGGCGCAGGCGGGACGGACGGCGGTCAGGATCGCCGCCGCGCAGCCCGCTTCCTTGCGGCCGCTCACCGCCGCCATGGAGCTCGTCACGGCGCAAAAGCGCGCCCGCCTTGCCGAAAGGGGCGTCAAAAAACCGCTGCGGTTTTTGGTGGCGGGCATCCCCAATACGGGAAAGAGCACCGTCATCAATCTTTTGGCAGGCGGCAGAAAGGCGCAGGTGGGGGACAAAGCGGGCGTCACGCGCGCCAAGCAGTGGGTGCGCTGCGGCGCGTTCGAGCTGCTCGATACCCCCGGCACCATGCCCCCCTCCGTCGCCGATCAGGGGATGGCGCGCCGCCTCGCCTATCTCGGGAGCATCAACGACGAGATCCTCGATAAGGAGGAGATCGCCCTCGCGCTGTTGGAAGAGCTGTGGGAAAAGTACCCCGCGGCGCTTTCCGCGCGTTATGCGATCGAGGGCGGCACCCCGCTCGAAATGTACGAGGCGCTCTGCCGCAAGCGCGCCTTTATGCTCAAAGGCGGCGAATGCGACTATGCGCGTGGCGCCGTCGCGTTGTTGGACGATCTGCGGAAAGGGCGGCTGGGCAGGATATGTCTGGACGGCGCGGAAGACCTTAAAAAGGCGGGACTCGTATAATGGACGTTCCCACGCTCGAACGTGAATATCGGGACAAAGGATTTTTGGCAGTCGCGGGCGTCGACGAAGTGGGGCGCGGTCCCTTGGCGGGACCCGTCGTGTGCGCGGCGGTCGTGATGCCGCTCGACGAAGCGCGCCTCGTTGCGGGCGTGAACGACAGTAAAAAGCTCTCCGCCAAAAAGCGGGAGCTGCTCGCCGCGCGCATCCGCGAGAACGCCGTCGCTTTTTCGATCGAGGAGGTGCAGGCGGACGTCATCGACGCCGTGAATATTTTGCAGGCGACGCGGCTTTGCATGAAGCGCGCGGTGGAGGCGCTCGCGCCGCCCGCCGACTTTGTGCTCACCGACGGGAACATGGCGCTGGATATCGCTCTGCCGCAGCGCGCCGTCGTAAAAGGGGACGCGCTCGTATATTCGATCGGCGCGGCGAGCATCCTCGCCAAAGTGTACCGCGACGGGCTGATGCGGGAATACGCGGCGCGCTATCCCGAATACGGGTTCGAGCGCAACGCGGGCTACGGCACGGCGGAGCACGTGCGCGCCATACGGGAGGTGGGGATATGTCCCATCCATCGCAAGAGTTTCATAACAAAGTTCTGGGACGGAAAGGTGAGAAGCTGACCCGCCGCTATCTGAAGCTGCACGGCTACAAGATCGTACACCGCAATTTCGTAACGCCCTTCGGCGAGGCGGACATCATCGCCAAAAAAGGGGATACGTATTGCTTTGTGGAGGTCAAAACGCGCGCGGGCGAGATCTTGGCGCTCCCCTCCGAGGCGGTCGGCCGCGCCAAACGGCAGCGCTATCACAACATGGCGCGCTACTTTTGCGCCATGCTCCGCGAGGAAGTGCCCATCCGCTTCGACGTCGCCGCCGTGCTCGACGGCAAGCTCGAATATTACGAGAACGCGTACTGACGGTGCGCCCGCGCTTTGCGCGGGCGTTTTGGCTTTTATGGGGCATATCCCTTGCCATTTGCCGCGTTGTTTGGTATAATTAGTATAATAAGGAAGAAAAACAGCGATCATGTTTGCGCGGAGAATGCGCAAAACGGAGTATTATGGCAACCAAAAAGATCAAGCCCAACGACAAACGCAATTTCGGACTCGTGCTGCAATTCCCGAAGTATGCGGGATATGCCGACTATTTTCTGTCCACGCCCGCCGTCATCCAGATCAAGAACGACGGCGCCGAGACGGCGACGCTGCGCGTCGTGGCGGAGAGTGAGAGCGGGCTCATCGTCCCGTACGAGACGCAGGCGGAAGTGCCCTTCGAAAGCGCGGTCTCCTTGACGGCGGAAAATATTTTTTCGCCCTTGTTCCTTGCGGAGAACGACGCGCTCACGCCCTGCACGATCACCGTGCGCGCCGAGCTGGACAGCAAAGAGGTGTGCCGCGAGAGCGCCGAGGTCACGGCGCTCCCCTTTGATTGGTGGGAAGGGCTTTCGGGCAATGCGGAGCGGCTCGCCGCCTTCGTGCGGCCCCGCCTTGCGGACTGCGCCGCCGTGCTCGCCGAGGCGGGCAGACGCCTCAAACGCTGGAAGGCGAACGCCGAATTTTACGGCTATGCTGGGGCGGACAAGAACGACGTGCGTCAGATCGCCGCGGCGATCTATGCCGCCGCCAAGAGTTTCGCGGTGGAATGCGCGGGGCAGACGGACTGCTCGGCGCCCGTATCCGCCGCGCGGGCGGGCTCTGTTCTCAAAGACCATGCCGCGACCGAGCTCGAATTCGCGGTGTTTGCCGCGGCGTGCCTGGAAGCGGCGCACCTCAACCCCGTGCTCGCGCTGGGGAGCGGGCACGTCGGCGTGGGCGTGTGGCTGTACGAGAGCTGCTTTTTGGACAGCGTGACGGACGATGCGGAGATCGTCGGCAAATATATCTCGGAAGGCATCAACAACCTGAGCTTTTTTGATGCGGAAGATCTGTTTTCCGCGTCGAACGCGGCGTTCACCCCGTCCGAAGGGCATTTCCGCCAAAAGCTCAAAGCGGGGCTTTACGAAGTCTTCGTGGATATCCGCCGCTGCCGCATGGGCGGCGTGCGGCCCTGTCCGCTGCGCGGCAAGGGGCTCAAAGGATACGAACTTTTGAAGGAGGAGGAGATGTCGGACGAGGCTGCGCCCGCGCCCATCCCCGCCTTCCGCAAACTCAAACTCGAAGGCAAGCAGCCCAAGAACAAGCAGTGGGAGCGCCGCCTCCTCGACCTGACCCCCAAGAACACGCTGCTGAATTTTACGGGGAAAAACGCGCTGCACCTCAACCGCACGAGTCCCGACGAGCTTTACAGGCTTTTGGCGGAGCGGGGGAGCATGCGCCTCAAAGGGGCGTCCGTGCCCGAGACGGTGCCGCCCTTCGGGGGGGAGGTGCCCACCCAGCGCAAGGAACTCATCGCGCTCGAAGCGGGGAAGGGGATCCTGCGCGCCTACGACGAGGCGCGCGCCGCGTCCGAGCTCGCCGCCCGCCTCATGCGCCGCAACCGCGAGGCGGACGAGGAAACGGGCGCCAAAGTGCTCTATCTCGCGTTCGGGTTTTTGAAGTATACGCAGGACGGCGCGGAGCGGTACGCGCCCCTCGTTCTGGCGCCTGCGGGCATCGCCCGCGCCAAGGGGAACGAGGATTTTTCCGTCACCGTCCCGCAGGACGAGGGGTACTTCGTCAATTCCACGCTGCTCGAATTTTTGAAGCAGGAATTCAACATCGACGTCCGCGGGCTGGGCGGGGACGTTTCGGCGCTCAAGATCGCCGAGATCCTCGCCATGGTGCGGGCGGAGATCGCCAACATGAAGGGCTGGGACGTTGCGGACGACGTGTATCTTGCCGCCTTCTCCTTCCAGCGCTACCTGATGTGGAACGATATCCGCAATCATTTTGCGGCGCTCTCCAAGAACGCGGTCGTCTCGGCGCTCATGCAGAACCGCATGGCAAAGCCCGAGTATCCCGCTCCTGCCGAGGAGGACGACGGCGATCCCGCCGCGACCCTGCTGCCGCTGCCTTCGGACAGCTCGCAGTACTCCGCCGTATCGCTTTCGGGCGTGGGCGCGAGTTTCGTGCTGCACGGCCCGCCCGGAACGGGCAAGAGCCAAACGATCACCAACATCATCGCCAACGCCCTCAAAGACGGCAAGCGCGTATTGTTCGTCGCCGAAAAGAAGGCGGCGCTCGACGTCGTCAAAAAGAGGCTGGATACCATCGGCATCGGGGAATTCTGCCTCGAACTGCATTCCAACAAGACGGACAAGACGGATGTGGTGCGCCGCATCGAAAATACGCTCGCGCTCGCGGGGAGCGAAACGCCTTCCGACCTTTCGGCGTCCGCGAACGAGCTCGCCGCCCTGCGCGAGGAGCTCAAAGCGCCCATGCGCGCGCTGCACGCAAAACGGCGGCTCGGTCTCTCCGTCTATCAGGCGATCCTGCTGTATCTGCAAAACAAATCCGCGCCCGACGTGATGGATATCGAGAGCTCCTTCTACGATACCCTGACCGAGAGCAAGCTCTTCGAATGCCGCCGCATGATCTTAAACGCGGCAGCCGCCGCCAAGGAGTGCGGGGGCGTGCGCAATTCGCCCTTCGAGAACGTCAACCTCACCGCCTATTCACAGGTATTGCGCGACAAACTGTTCTGCGCGTGCGAGGTCATGCTCGCCGAGATCAAGCACTTAAAGGCGTTTTTGGCACTCTTTTTGGAGTTTTACCGCCAAAAAGTCTCCATGCTCACCATGCGCAAGATCCGCGTGCTCTCCGCGCTCGCGCAAAAACTTTTGGCGGGCGCGTACGACAAATATTTCAAAGGGGTGGACGAGGCGGAATTTTACACCTTCTTCAACGCCAACCGCCGTCTGGATACCTGCCTCGAATACTATTTCAAGCACTTCAAAACGCTCGTCGAGCCCGACGAAAAGGAACTTTCGGAACTGACGAAGTTTTGCGAGGCGGGCGGGGACTGGCGGCTCAGCCGCACGGCGCGCGCCATGGTGAAAAAGCTCGTCAAAGCGTCGCTGCGCGGCGTCGAGGAGCAGGACGTCGTCAAATTCCTCGAAACGCTGGTGGAGATCTATGCCGCCGCCGCCCGCGTAAAGGGTGCGACGCAGCTTTCCAAAAACTTCTGCGACCGCGGCGGGCACATCGCGTTCAAAAAGCGGTCGGAGTACCTTGCCGATCTCTACGACCTGCACGCGCAGGCGGCAATCGTGTTCATGGACTACAATCCCGATGCGTTCAACGGCATGTGCATCCGCGCGACGAGCGGCTATACCGCCCCCGTGCTCGAAGGGTATATCAAGGCGACGGAGGCATATTTCCGCGCACAGGAGAGCTTTTTGGACGTGACGGGCGCCGACCGCGAAAAGCTGCGCGAGGAGGACGTGCTCGAATATTATTCCGCCAAGGCGAGCGCGCTCATCGATAACATCGATATGCTCCCCAACTGGTGCATGTACCGCGCAACGACGCGCCGTCTCTCCGAACTCGGGCTCAACTTCGTCTCGGAGGCGCTCGAAAGCGGGCGGCTGAAAACGGACAACGTGCTCGCGGGCTTTGAAAAGAACGTATACCGCAACTTTTTGGAGATCAATATCCCCGCCGATCCCGCGCTCTCGCGCATGACGGTGGGCACGCTCGAAGAGACGATCGAAAAATTCCGTCTTTCGTGGGACGAGTACGCAAAGCTGACGCGCGCCTATATCCGCGCGCTGCTCGTCTCCCGT
>CALVPW010000119.1 GCA_944354085.1 uncultured Clostridia bacterium
CCGCAAGCGACGAGCGCGACCGCAAGTAAGCACGAAAGCAGCACCAACAGCAGCGCTTTGAGAATGCTTCTTTTCTTCATTGCGTTCTACCCCTTATTATATAGTATTGGTGCTTTTTATTATAATATGTATTTTGAGATCCGTCAAGGGTTACGGAAAATTTTTTGCGCTTTTTTGCGCAAATTTTTCATTTTTTAAGGTAGGAATTTACACTTTCTTTGCAGAATTCCCTCCGTCCGCGCGGCGGCATAGCCCTTGGCTCCCTCTGAGAGGGCGCCGAGAACTATGGCGGGGCGCACTTGCCTACCTCCGTGAGGGAGGTGCCCCGTAAGGGGCGGTGGGAGTCCTTGCCTCCCTCCGTGAGGGAGGCAAGGAAAAAGCTGCCCGCGGCGTTATGCCGCGGGCAGCCCTCTGCGAACGTGTCGCGGCCGCATCGCCCACCGCTGCGCTTTACCGCGCAGCGGCGAGCTTTTCCGTAACGAGGCGGGCGAGCGTATCCCGCTCCGCCTCGTCCAGCGCGGGCGCGTAGCGGACGAGCGCTTCGCGCACGAAGGACGCAAACGCCGCTTCCGTGAGCTGCGAACTGCCCTCACGCAGGGCGCCGACCGCCTCGGCAAGCGCTTCGGCGGGAACGTACCCGCAAAGCAGCGCGTCAAGCCCCGTCTCTTGCGCGTCCGCCGCCTGCGGGGCGGGCGGCGCGCCCGTCTGCCGCGCTTCCTGCGCCTGCTTCTCCTCATCCGCCGCCGCGGGGAGCTTTACGCGGAGGAACTGCTCGTACACCACATAGTACAGCGTTGCCGCGCAGCCGCAGGCAAATCCGCCCTCCATCGTCTTACAAAGCGCCGCGGTGAGCGGCGCGAACGAACACTCCGCCAAACAGCGATACGCCGCGAACACGATCGCGCCCAGGATAAAAGGCAGCAGCACGTACAGCTTTTTGGTGACGTTTTTGAGCACCGTCTTTTTGAGGACGGACACCCCCACGGTCACCGCAAGCCCTAAAACGAGCACGTCGCCGCCGAACAGACGGAACGCGCTCAGGTACTGTAAGATCGTCATAAGACCCCTTCCTTTCCCGTCGCAGCAACAAGTATATCACGGCGCGGCGGCAAGGCGGGGTTTTTCTGCCGTTTTTTTGCAACTTTTTGGCGGGAACGCCCATACTGCATCCGATGGAATACGTCAGCAAAGACCTTACAAAAACGCGGGAGGCGCTCAGAGCGCTGCTGCCCGCGCAGGATATCCTCTGCACCGCGCTCACCGACGGCGCGGGGCGGCAGGCGTGCTGCTTTTTTGCAGACGCCGTTACGGATAAGGACCTTTTGGGCGAGCAGGTCCTCCGCCCCCTTCTTGCCTACCGCGGCGCGGCGGAGGGCGCGCTTTTGACCGCGGCGCTCCCCGTGCCCGAGGTGCGCGTCGCCAACGCGCTTTCCGTACTCGCGGAAGAGGTGCTCGCGGGCAATCCCGTGCTCCTTTTGGAGGGCATGGCGGAGGGCGTGATCGCAGGCACCAAAAAAGTCCCCGCGCGCGCCGTTGCCGAGCCACCCACCGATGTGGCGACCAAGGGTCCGCGCGAAGGGTTCACCGAAGACGTGAAAACAAACACGGCGCTCGTCCGCAAACGCCTGAAAACGGGGGAATTGGAGATCGAATTTTTAACGGTGGGGAAACGCTCGCGCACGGCGGTGGCGGTGTGCTCGCTCAAAGGCATAAGCGCCGCGGGCGTAAAGGAGCGCATCGTTCAAACGCTCTCCGCCGTCTCCATCGACACCGTGCCCGACGCGTCCTTTTTGGCGCGGCTCCTGTCCGACCGCAAACATGCGCTCTTAAAACAGCTCGGCACCACCGAAAAGCCGGATATCTTTTGCGCAAAACTCGCCGAAGGGCGGGTGGGCGTGCTGACGGACGGCTCCCCCGTCGCCCTCACCGCGCCCTATCTCGTGGTGGAAGACCTGCAATCGGCGGAAGATTACTTTGTGCCCGCCGCCCGCGCCACCTTTACGCGGCTCCTGCGGCTGTTCGCGCTGCTCTTCGCCGTCTATCTGCCCGCCTTTTACGTCGCTTCCCAGCTGTATAAATTGCAGCTCCTGCCCGTAAAACTCGCCCTGACCATCGCAGGGAGCATCCGCGACCTGCCCCTCTCCCCCTCGATGGAGATGCTGCTCGTGCTTTTGCTGCTGGAGATTTTGAACGAGGCGAGCATCCGCATGCCGAAATACGTGGGGATGGCGCTCTCGGTGGTGGGCGCGCTCGTTTTGGGGGAGACGGCGGTGAGCGCGGGGTTCGTCTCCACGCCCGCCATCATCATCGTGGCGCTGAGCGGCATCGGGCTGTATACGGTGCCCAACCTCATCGAACAGACGAGCGTTTTGCGCCTTGTGATGCTGCTCGCCGCGGGGAGCATCGGCACATACGGCATTTTGCTTTTGACGGCGCTCTCTCTGATGCGCCTTTTGTCGGCGGAGAGCTTCGGCGTGCCCGTCGCCGCGCCCTTTGCGCCCTTCGTGCGGCAGGATCTGAAAGACGCGCTCTTAAAAAGCGATCTTTACGCGCTCGGGATGCGCCCGCGCTGCATCGGGAGCCCGAATAAAAGGAGGATGAAATGAAGCTCTCTGCCCGTCAGCTGTGCTTTTTCCTCGCCGCCGTCGCGCCCGCGGGAAAGCTCGTCCTGCTGCCTTCGCAGCTCGCCGCCAAGGCGGGGAACGATCTGCTGTTCCCCCTTGCGGCGCACATCGTATTCGAGGCGGCGCTCGTCTTTTTGGTGCTCCTGCTCGCGCGCAGGGAACGCACCGTGTACGCGATGATCGCAGACATGGTGGGGGGCGCCGCCGCCAAAGCGGCGTGCATTTTGCTTGCGGCGTTCCTTTTGTGGGCGTCCTTCGTGCCCCTCATCGAACAAAAACTTTTGGTGCAGACGCTCTTTTACGACACGCTGCCCTCCTACGTGGCGTTCGCGCCCTTCTTTTTGCTGGCGGGATACCTCTGCGCCAAGCCGCTCGCCTCGATGGGACGGCTTTGGGATATCCTCGCGCCCCTCTTTTGCGTCGGGCTCACGGGCGTGCTCCTCTTTGCGTGCGGGAGCGCCGATCTCGGCGCGCTCGCACCCGTGGGCGGCAGCGGCGCGGCGGGGTTTTGGAGGGGGCTCTTTGGCGCGAGCAGCTGGTTCTTTGACGCCGCGCTCCTTCTTCCGCTTTTGGGGCACTTCCCCTACCAAAAAGGGCTCGCCCTGCGCGGCGCGCTGTGCTATCTTGCGGGCGGCGGGGCGGTCGTCCTCTTTTGCGCCCTCTATTTTGGCGTCTTTCAGGAACTTGCCGTCAGCCAGCCCTTCGCCTTTTCGCAGATGAGCAAGTATTTTTCGGGCGTGGCGGCGATGGGACGCGTCGACTACATCTTCATCTTCTCCATTGCGTTCGTCATGCTCTTTTATACGGCGATGCCCGTCCAGGCGGCGGTGGACGTGGTCGCGGAGGCGTTCGCCCGTCCCCGCGCGCTCGCGCCCGCCCTCTCGGCAGCGTGCAATGCGGCGGCGTTCGCCGCGCTCTTGGCGTTCAACTTTGTCCCCTCCGAGACGATCGCCCTGATCTCGGTGCGCCTCTTTTGGATCTTCCCCGCCTTTTCGGCAGGCATGCTGCTCGTGCTGTACGCCGCATGGGCGGCGGGGCGAAGGAGGCGGCATGCGCAATAACGGATGGCTGCGCCGCATGCCCAAGCGGCTGTGGGCGGTGCTCGCGGCATTGCTCCTTTTTACCTTTCTTTCCAACGACTTCGGGCTCGTCGACCTGCAAAAGACGGCGATCGTCCTTGCGGCGGGCATCGACCGAAGCGAAGAGGGCTTTTCCGTCACGGCGCAGATCGCCGTCCCGAAGGGGAGCGACCGCACGACGGGCGGCACCTCGAGCGTGGAGCTCACGGGCACGGGCGGCACCGTCGCCGACTGCTTTTCCGCCATCTACGCGCAGACGGGCTGGCTGCCCAAGCTCGTGTTCTGCGATCTGCTCCTTTTGGGCGAGGACGCGGCGCGGGCGGGCGCGTTCGGCGCGCTCGACTACTTTTTACGCGACGAGTACGCGCCCGATTCCTGCACCCTTGCCGTATGCGAAGGGAGCGCCTCCGCGCTTTTGCGGACGGCGAGCGCCGTCGACGACGCCTCCTCGCTCGCCTTGGAGACCCTCTTTTCGGACGCGGCAAAAAAGGCGGGGCGCATCCGCACGACGACGCTGCGGGAATTCTGCATCACTTCCTACGGCGCGAGCGCCTGCGGATACATGCCCTACGTGCGCATCACCGATCCCGGGCGGCAGAGCGCGGACGGCGCGGCAGGCGGCGGGAACGCGGGCGGAAAGGGCGGAAAACAGGCGGACGCAGCCAAAGAGGCGGTGTTCGACGCCTCGCAGACGGCGCTCTTTTCGCACGGGAAGATGACGGGGCTTGCCACCGCGCAGGAGACCTTTGCCATGAGCCTCGTTTACGACCGCGTGTACGGCGGCTCGCTCGCTGCGGGCGGCGCGACGCTCACCGTGCTCAAAAACGACGGCGGCGTTTCCTTCCCCCGCGACCCAGCGCCCGCGGTGCAGTTTTCCGTGAAGCTCTCCCTCGCCCTTGCCGACCGTTCCGCCCCCGCCCCGCCAACAAGCCTCGCCGCGGGGACAGTCCCGCCCGAGACGGTCGACGCCGCCAAAGCAGAAGTAACGGCGCACCTTGCCGCGCTCTGGGCGCGCTGCGTGCAAGCCGACTGCGATCTCTTTTTGTTCCGCCGCACCCTGTTCCGGCACGATCGGGCGCTGTACGCGCAGTGGAAAGACCGCCCGCTCGAAGATCTTCCCGCCTATTTTACGATAGAGGCGGAGAGCCTGCGTTAGCTGCGCGCGCGTGCGCCCGTTCCCTAATACAAGAGAAAAAGGCGGCAAACGCGCCGCCGAAAATTTTTTTGGATTTTTTTCCGAAAACTATTGACAACTCGGATTTCCATGCTATAATAAGGGTACAAAAAGAAAATAACTTTCATGAAATGTTATTCACGCACAAGGAAGGACGGTCCGATGAACAGGTAAGTGCCGAAAGGCAGCGCAAACTACGATAAGCGGATGGGAAAATCCGCCGATCATAGGGAGACAAATCCAATCATCACGGTCTCCGAAAAATTCAATACGGGAGGTGCGGTATGTTCAGGTTCATTTCCCAAGGATTGAAGATTTCGTAGTAGGAGGTCAGACCAATGTACAATTCCACCCAAGGGGCGGAGAAATAATCGACTTCTGATCATTCGCAGCATCGTACGCTTGCTGCATGGGTCTTAACCCGCATACACAACGTGGAGTCGAGAAATCCCCTCTCCCCCGCCAAACCCACTCCGGAACACGGAGCACGTGCCCTGAGGAACGCAGCGCAATGGCGTGCAGACCGGTAGCGCCTTTGTTAAACGGAAATCGGCAGGCTTGCGAGATGATGCAACCGGTGGCATCGGACCGCTTGCAGGCAAGGGGCGCGCCGTCGACCGCATGGCGGCGGCGGATGCGAGGCGGGACTCTGCCCGACACACAACTGAATACCAACTTTGCAAACTCTCCCCCGTGCGGTTGCGCGGGGGTACCTTTTTTGTTCCTCGGCGCCCTCTGTCACAGCCCTCGGCGCCCTCCTTAAAGGGAGCTGGCGAGCGTAAGCGAGACTGAGGGAGTTCTCGGCGTCCCTTGTCCACTCCCACCGTCTGCGCGACGGCATCGCGCAGACACCTCCCTCTTAGAGGGAGGCAAGGGTGCTGTACGCGGCGCTTTTTTGGGCGGACGGGAAAAACAAGCGGCGGCGCGCCAAATATGGCGCGCCGCCGCTTTGTGCATTTTTACGCAGGCATCGAGCCCGCGCTTTTTTACAACGATCCGCGCAGACATCGACCCTGCTTTTTACAGACATGCCGCAACGCATCCGGATCTGCTTTTTACTGCCGTTCGCACAACCCGTAGTCGTTTGCGAGCTTGCGAAAAGCCGACAGAGCGCGTTCGATGGTCTCCTTGGCAACGCAATACGAGATACGCACGTACCCTTTGAGCCCGAAGCTATCCGAGGGCACCAGCAGCAGCTCGTACTTTTTTGCCCGCTCGCAGAACGCCTTGGCGTCGGGCTCGGGCGCGCGCACGAACAGATAGAACGCGCCCTCGGGCGGGATACAGGTGAATCCGTACGCTTTGAGCGCCCCCCACAAAAGGTCGCGGTTGGCGCGGTAGGCGGCGATATCGCCCGAACGCCCCAAACAAGCCGCCGCCACGCGCTGGAAGAGCGCGGGCGCGCACACATAGCCGAGCGCCCTGCCCGCCCCGCATACGGCAGCAAAGAGCGCGTCGGCGTCCGCACAATCGTCCGAAACGGCGATATAGCCGATACGTTCCCCCGCCAGCGAAAGCGATTTGGAGAAGGAATAACACAGCACCGTGTGCGGATAGAGCGTGAGAAGACAGGGAACTTCCGCCCCGTATGTAAGTTCGCGGTACGGCTCGTCGGCGATGAGATAGACGGGCGCGTCCCGCCCCTCCCGCTTTTGCCGCAGCAGCGCGGCGAGCCGCGCGAGCTCCTCCCGCCCGTATACGACGCCCGTGGGATTGTTGGGTGAATTGAGGATGACCGCCTTGGTACGCGCACCGACCGCCCGCCCGATCGCCTCGGGATCGAGATGGAAATGCTCCGCCGCGGGAACTTCGACGACCTTCCCGCCCGCCCGTTCGATGAACACGCGGTACTCGGGGAAATAGGGCGCAACGACGATAAACTCGTCCCCCGCCTCGCACATGGCGGTCAGCGCGATGGTCAAGGACGCCGCCGCGCCGCACGTCATGTACACTTTGGACGCGGACACGGGCGCCGCGAACGCCGTCCGAAGATAGGCGGCGACCGCCTCTCTGACCTCGGGCGCGCCCGCCGCCGAAGTATAGCCGTGCAGCTGTACCGACGGCATCGTACGCACGAGGCGCACGATCTCCTCGTTCACCGCGTCGGGCGCGGGCACGGAGGGATTGCCGAGCGAAAAATCGAACACGTTCTCCGCGCCGACCTCCCGCTTGCGGGCGTTCCCGTATTCGAAGATCTCGCGGATGACAGACCGCTCTTCCCCCAACCGCTGCATTTGTTCGTTGATGTTCATGATCGCTCCCCGTTCGCGCGGGACCGCCGCGCGTTTATCCGAGTATCTTTTTTAAGAATCGTCCCGTATAGCTCTGTTCGCAGGCGGCGACCGCTTCGGGCGAGCCCGTACAGACGACTTCGCCGCCGCCGTCG
>CALVPW010000120.1 GCA_944354085.1 uncultured Clostridia bacterium
ACTTTAATCCTTCCGCGCGCTATCACGGCGGCGCGGAAGTTTCGCGTATGCTTTCAAAGGCGCGCGCCTTTTTGCTGGAACGCGTCGCGGATCCCGCGCTCTTCGATCTCACGTTCACGTCCTGCGGGACGGAGGCGGACGATCAGGCGATCTTCTCTGCCGCAAAGCGGGGGAACGCCGTCACGACGGCAGGGGAGCACGCCGCAGTTTACGAAAGTTACAAAGCACTCAAAAATCGCGGCGTGGAACCGCGTTTTGCACCTGTTTTATCGGACGGACGCGTGGATACGGATGCGCTTTTGTCGCTCGTGGACGAAAAGACGAGCCTCGTTTCCGTCGTGCATGTCAACAATGAGACGGGCGCCGTGAACGACATTGCCGCCATCGCCGCGCGCGTCAAACAAAAAAACCCGCGCACGCTCTTTTTGAGCGACGGGGTGCAGGCGTACGGAAAACTTCCCGTACGGCTCACGAAAGACATCGATTTTTATGCGATCAGCGCGCATAAGATCGGCGGGGTCAAGGGAACGGGCGCGCTCATCCGCAAAAAGAGCACGGCATTGCAGCCGTATCTTATTGGAGGCGGACAGGAGAACGGACTGCGCAGCGGGACGGAAAACACCTTCGGGATCGCGTGCTTTTATCATGCGGCGGAGGAGAAGTTTTCTACGCTGCGCGAGGATCTTGCGCGCATGGAAGACTGCCGCGAGCGCTTGTGGGATCGTCTCGATCACGATATCTTCGAGCGCATCTCTCCAAAGGACGGTACGCCGTACATCCTCACCGTATCGGCGAAGGGCGCGCGCGGCGAGATCTTGCAGCGTGAGCTTTGGGATGCGGGCGTCGCCGTCGGCACGGGGAGCGCGTGCAGCTCTAAAAAACCGTTCAGCCGCGTCATCGAGGCGTGCGGATACGGTCAGGAAACGCTTTACGGCGTGCTCAGGATGAGCTTTTCGCCCGCCACGCGGGAAGAGGAGATCGACTCCGCCGCACGCATCATCGATCAGATCGCCGCAAGACGGCTTCACGGATAAACTATGGAAAAAGTCATCATCATCCGCTATGCGGAGATCCATCTCAAAGGCAAAAACCGCGGGTATTTCGAGCGCGTGTTTTCCGTCAATCTCGAAAAATCACTCAAAGGCATCCGCCACGAGCTCAGGCGCATGAGCGGAAGATATCTCGTCGCTTCTTTTTGCGACGAGGACGCGGAGGAGATCGAGAGCCGTATCTCCCGCGTGTTCGGCGTGCATTCCTATTCGCGCGGATATCTGACGGACAGCGGCATGGAGAGCATTTTGCAGGCGGCGCGGCGCGTCTGCCCCAAAGAGGGCACCTTTAAGGTGGATACGCACCGCGGCGACAAAAAGTATCCGCTCACCTCGATGCAGCTGAACGCCGAGGTCGGCGCAAAGCTGTTGGAGGAAAATCCCGCGCTCACCGTCGACGTGCACGCGCCGTCGCACTACGTGTATCTCGATATCCGCGACGGCGGCAAAGCGCTCGTCTTCGGTACGTTCGAGGAGGGCGCGAACGGGATGCCTGTCGGTACCTCGGGGAAGGGGCTTTTGCTCATCTCGGGCGGGATCGATTCTCCCGTGGCGGGATATATGATGGCAAAGCGCGGCATGCACGTCGAATATCTGCATTTCCACAGCTATCCCTATACCAACGAGCAGGCAAAGGATAAAGTCATTTCGCTGGCGCGCATCCTGTCGCGCTATACGGGGAGCGCAGAACTCAGAACGGTGAGCGTGACGCACATCCAGGAAGAGATCCACAAAACGTGCGCTGCCGAACTCAACGTGACGCTGCTGCGCCGTTTCATGTTCCGTATCGCCGAGCGCGTGGCGGGGCGCATCGGCGCGCAGTGCCTGATCACGGGCGAGAGCCTCGGGCAGGTCGCGTCGCAGACCATCGAGGGGATGACCTCGTCGAACGCGGTCGTTTCGCTGCCCGTGCTGCGTCCGCTCGTCGGGTTCGACAAAGAGGAGATCATCGTCCGCGCCAAGAAGATCGGCACGTTCGAAACGTCGGTGCTGCCTTACGAAGATTGCTGCACCGTATTTTTGCCTGAGTTCCCCGCCATCAAACCCAAGCTCTCCTTTATCATGGAAGAGGAGCGCAAGCTCGACGTGGAGGGGCTTGTCGAAGAGGCGCTCAAAAGCGTGGAGCGTATCGTCATCTGATCCACCAATCGGCGGGCGGCGCTGCCGCAGGCACGGTAACGGAGGGCAGGAGCACGGGTGTTCCGCGGTTTTGCCGATACCGCGGGCAGACCTGATAGCGATACGTCTCGCCTGCTTTGATCGCATTGTCGCAGATGATATCCCGATAGGGACCCGCGTAGATCGTGGCAATTTTGCCGCGATTTTCTCTTTTTATCTCATATTCATAGTACTCTGTCTGACATAATACTATTTGTACGCTCCCGTTTTTTAACAAGATCTGCGGCGTACGGATAACGGGCGCGGAGAAGTAGGTGCTCTGCTTCGTCGGCTGCGCGCATTTGCGAAAGAGTTCTTCGCGGTCGGCTGCGGGCGGTGCGGCGGGATCGGCGCGTAAGAGCACGTGGTCCGTATCGTACGCCGTCTTATCGTATTTTAAGGTGACGACGTCGTCGCAGGCGTCAAACGGCGACGGCGCGCCCGCGGCGTACACATCGCGGAGAATGCGTTTTACGAGCGCGGCGCATATGCCGCCGCCCGTCGCGCGGATGGGAGAGCCGTCTGCGTTGCCCGCCCATGCGGCGATTACGTGTTCGCGCGTATAGGCGATGCAATAGGCGTCGGTATTGC
>CALVPW010000121.1 GCA_944354085.1 uncultured Clostridia bacterium
TTTGAGGAGGCTGTCGCAAAAGCAGACCGCCTCATCAAGGACGGCGGGCTCGGCCACACTTCCTCGCTGTATATCAACGTGGAGACGGGTGCAGACAAGATCGCGTATTTCCGCTCGATCATGAAGACCTGCCGTATCGTCATCAACACGCCTTCTTCGCAGGGCGGTATCGGCGATCTGTACAACTTCAAAATGCCCCCGTCGCTCACGCTCGGCTGCGGTTCCTGGGGCGGCAACTCCGTCTCGGAGAACGTCGGCGTCAAGCACCTCATCAATATCAAGACCGTTGCAGAGAGGAAGGAAAATATGCTTTGGTTCAGAGCACCCGAAAAGGTTTACTTCAAGCGCGGCTGCCTCGGCGTCGCCTTAAAAGAACTTGGCCATCAGGTCTATAACAAGAAGAAGGCGTTCGTCGTCACCGATAAGTTCCTGTATCAGAGCGGCTTCACCAAAAAGATCACCGACCTTCTCGAAGCGGAAGGCATCATGTGCGCCACCTTCTTTGACGTTACGCCCGATCCTACGCTCGCCTGCGCGAACGAGGGCGTCAAGCAGATGCGCGAATTCGCGCCCGACGTGATCATCGCCGTCGGCGGCGGTTCGCCCATGGACGCTGCAAAGATCATGTGGGTGATGTACGAGCATCCCGAAGTCGACTTCCAGGATATGGCGATGCGCTTCATGGATATCCGCAAGCGCGTGTACACCTTCCCGCACATGGGGGACAAGGCGCTCTTCGTCGCCATTCCCACCACGGCAGGTACGGGTTCCGAAGTCACGCCCTTCGCCGTCATCACCGACGAGAAGACGGGCACCAAATACCCGCTCGCCGATTACGAGCTCATGCCCGACATTGCGATCGTCGATTCCGATCTGATGATGAGCATCCCCAAGGGGCTCACCTCCTGCTCGGGTATCGACGCGATGAGCCACGCGCTCGAAGCCATCGCTTCCGTGATGGCGACCGACTTCACGAACGGTATCGCAAAAGAAGCTGCCCGCCTCATCTTCGAATATCTGCCCGCGGCATACGAAAAGGGCGCGCACGACGCCGAAGCGCGTGAGCGCATGGCAAACGCCGCCACGATGGCGGGTATGGCGTTCGCAAACGCCTTCCTCGGCGTCTGCCACTCCATGGCGCACAAGCTGGGTTCCTACTGGCACATCCCGCACGGCATGGCGAACTCGCTCATGCTCGAAGAAGTCATCCGCTTCAACAGCGCGGAGCAGCCCACCAAGATGGGTACCTTCCCGCAGTACGCATACCCGCAGTGCAAAGCGCGCTATGCAGACGTTGCCCGCTATATCGGTCTCAAAGGGAAGAACGACGACGAGCTCGTGGAAGCGCTCATCAAAAAGCTCAAGGAGCTCCAGGAAGCCATCGGTCAGCCCAAGACGATCAAGGAAGCGCTCGGCGACAAGGTCACCGAAGAGCAGTTCCTTGCCCGCCTCGATCAGATGACGGAGGACGCGTTCGACGATCAGTGCACGGGCGCCAACCCTCGTTATCCGCTCATGAGCGAGATCAAGGAGATGTACCTCAACGCTTACTACGGCCGTCAGAACCGTAAAAAGAAGTAAGCGATCGTGTGGATCGGAAAAGGGCAGGGGCGCACCCCTTGCCCTTTGTTCGATGAAATGAATGTTTGGAGGAGAAGATCATGAGAGGTCTGGAAAGTTCGGTCAAAAAACTTCGTCGCCAGGTCTTCGTCGAAGTCGCAAAAGTCGCCTTTGAGTCGGAGAACGTGGCAAGCGATCTGGAAGAGATCCCTTACAAGATCACGCCGACGGAGACGCCGCAATACCGCGAGAGCATCTTCCGTGAGCGTGCGATCGCTTCCGAGCGCGTCCGTCTTGCCATGGGCATGTCGCTCAATCCGCAGGACAGACCCGCGCATATCACCAACGGGCTCAGCGCCAGCAACATTTCGGACAGTTATTACGAGCCGCCGCTCATGCAGGTCATCCCGTCGGCTTGCGACCGCTGCGAAGAGAATAAATACGAAGTCAGCGATCAGTGCCGCGGCTGCGTGGGGCGGTATTGCATGTCCGTCTGTCCCAAGGGAGCGCTTTCCGTCGATCCCAAAACGCGCCGCGTCGTCATCGATCAGGGCAAGTGCATCAAATGCGGCAAGTGCAAAGCCGCCTGCCCGTACGACGCCATCGCGCACCGCACCCGTCCCTGCGCGCAGGCGTGCGGCGTGAAAGCCATTTCGAGCGACGGTCTCGGCCGCGCCAACATCGATCCCAAAAAGTGCGTGGGCTGCGGTCAGTGCATGGTCAGCTGCCCGTTCGGCGCGATCGCCGATAAGTCGCAGATCTTCCAGCTCATCCGCGCCATCAAAAAGGGCGACGAGGTGGTGGCGGAAGTCGCGCCTTCCATCGTCGGACAGTTCGGCCCCGGCGTGACGCTGTGGAAGATCAAAGCCGCGCTCAAAGATATCGGGTTCAAGGAAGTGTACGAAGTGGCGCACGGCGCCGACGTGGGCGCGTCGACGGAGGCGCATCACTACGCGACGGAAGTCGTCACGGGGAAACTCCCGTTCCTGCTCACTTCCTGCTGCCCCGCATGGAGCATGCTGGCAAAATTACAGTTCCCCGATATGGTGGATAAGGTTTCCTCCGCGCTCACGCCCATGGTCGCCACTTCGCGTTCCATCAAGCAGAAGCGCCCGAACGCGCGCGTCGTCTTCGTCGGTCCCTGCGCCGCCAAAAAGCTGGAGGCGCGCCGCCGTACGGTGCGCAGCGACGTGGACTTTGTCATCACGTTCGAGGAGCTCGCCGCCATCTTCGAAGCGAAGGGCATCGATTTCACCTCGTACGACAAAGAGGAGCCCATCCACGACGCGACCGCCGCAGGGCGCGGCTACGGTGTGGCGGGCGGCGTTTCCGCAGCCGTTGAGGCGTGCGTACGCGAGTACTATCCCGACGTCGAAGTCAAGATCGAGCATGCGGAAGGGCTGGAAGAGTGCAAAAAGGTGCTGCTGCTTGCAAAGCTCGGCAAAAAGAATGGCTGCCTGATCGAAGGGATGGGGTGCCCCGGCGGCTGCGTCGCGGGCGCGGGCGTGAACGCCGCTCCCGAAAAGGGCGCCGCGGAGCTCCGCCGCTTCGTCAACGATTCGACGACCAAGCTCCCCGAAAAGGAACTCTACGAGATCAAACTGCCGTAAGTACAGGAAAACTGCGATTTACAAAGTACTATGTCTGGAATACTATGACATATATTGTCATAGTATCGTAAAAAGCATAAAAAAAGAGAGGCGATCGCCTCTCTTTTTTTGCCGCTTTTTTATGCCTGCGGGACGACGTTGACGGCGATCTTTGCCGTCACGCCCTCCATCAGGCGGATCTCTGCGTCGAACAAACCGACGGCTTTGATCGGCTCCTTGGTGGAGATCTTCTTTTTATCGATCTCGTAACCGAGTTCTTCGAGCGCGGCGGCGATCTGTGCGGTCGTCACCGAACCGAAGATACGCCCGTTCTCGCCCGTACGGATGGAGAGGGTGACCTGCTTGCCGTTGAGTTCTTTTGCGAGCGCACGCAGCGCCTTCTCGTTCTCCGCTTTATGATAGGCGTCTGCCGTGCGGCGCTGTTCGGCTTCGTTGATGCCGCTCGCCGTCGCGGCTTCGGCAAGTCCTTTTTTGAGGAGGAAATTCCTTGCGTAGCCGTCCGAAACTTCGATCACGTCGCCTTTCTTGCCGCTGCCTTTTACGTCTGCCTTTAAGATGACTTTCATAGTTGACCTCCCGTTACCTCTATTGTACCGAGCAAAAAGCGGTTTGTCAATGGGGAAGGCGTATTTTTTTGCAAATCGGCGCATACTGATTGCGAAAAAGGAGGTATCGTATGCAAGAGAACATGAATCGCGGCGTCTCCTGCGGGGTGACCGACTGCAAATTCAACCGCGACGGGATGCATTGTGAGCTCGAGACCATCCACGTGGGCAATACGTGCGATTGCGAGCACTGCACCTGCTGCGACAGCTTCAAAAAGCGCGGCTGACGAAAGAGAGGGGCGACCCTCTCTTTTTGTTTTGCATATACGAAAAAATGCGCGCATAGGGTAACGTATGAAGTCGATGTGGCGGTATTTGGGACGCGCCGCGGCGTTTTTGCTGCTGCTTGCCGTTCTGCTCGCCGTCTGCCTGTATCCCGAAGAGCAACGCGCGCCGCAGACGGTGCGGGTGGTGACGGTGTGGAACGTGGACGCGTTCGAGGGCGGGAAGGGTTCAAGGACGGCGTTTTTGCGCCGCGTCGCTGCCATTGCGGAACGGGGGCGGGAGAACGTGCGCTATCTTATTTCGGGCGCGACGACGGCGGGTGCGGAGGCGGCGCTCATCAAGGGATCGCCGCCCGACGTTCTCTCGTTCGGCGGCGCGGTCGAAGGGCTGCGCCCTCTTTGCAGGCGGCTGGACGCTTCGTTTGCGGGAGAGGACCGCGCGCTTCCGTGGTGCCGCGGAGAATATTATCTCTTTTGTATGGAAGAGGACTTTACCGCGGCGGGGGAAACGATCGTATCTTCGGGCGGTGGGCTGAGCTGTGTGGCGGCGTATCTGAACGCGGTCACGGGGAAAGAGGCGGAGCCGCTCACGGCGTATCTTGCCTTTCTCAACGGCGAATACCGCTATCTTTTGGGGACGCGGCGCGACGTGCACCGTTTTGCATCCCGCGGCGTCGCGGTGTACCGCCGTCGGCTGACGGCGTTTAGCGATCTGTATCAGTACGCGGCGATCCTTTCGGAAGATGCTGCGGGGGATGCGGCGTATTTTTTGCAGGTGCTGCGTTCCGAAGCCGTGCAGGCGCTGTTGGGCGAGATCGGCATGCTGCCCGCGGAAGGGGGAACGGGGAGCACGGTGAACGCGTTTTTGGACGGCGCGTCCCGTGCGGCGCTCGCGTCTGCGGCGCGTGCGGGCGGACCGCGAAAAAATATCGATAATTTTTTGAAAACCGTTTGAAATATGCGCCGAAATATGATAAGATAGTAGGAGAGAAAATTTGCATCTTTCTATGCGGTTGGCGGCGCGCTTTCCGTCGCTCGCGCTCACGGAGGCGTTTGATTTTTCCCGTCATACGACGATCGGCTGCGGCGGACGGGCGGAAGTCGCGGCGATGCCGTCTTCCCCGATGCAAGCCGCGGCGCTACTTTCTTTCCTCAAACGGGAGAAGATCGCACATTGCATCCTCGGGACGGGCGCCAACGTCCTGCCCGCGGACGGCTTGTTCCGAGGCGTCGTCGTGCGGACGTGTTTGATGCGCACGCTGCGGGCGGAAGGCAGTACGCTCGTTGCCGATGCAGGCGTGACGGGCGGCGCGCTGCTCTCGTTCGCGGCACGCTGCTCCGTCGGCGGATTCGAACCGCTCTCGGGCATCCCGATGTCGGTCGGCGGCGCGGTCGCGATGAACGCGGGCGTGCGCGATCTGTATATCGGCGCGCGCGTGCGCAGCGTTCTGGCGTTTGACGGCGAACGGCTCGTCCTTCTTGACGGCGCGGCGTGCGGTTTTTCGCAAAAAGACAGCCTGTTCCGCCGCGAGAAGATCGCCGTGCTGCGCGTCTGGCTGGAAGGGCGGTATTCGGACGCCGCTTCCATCCGGATACGCGCCTGTGAATATCGCCGCCGCAGGCGGTGCCTTCCCAAAGGCAGGAGCATGGGCTGCGCCTTCGTCAATCCGCAGGGATGTTCCGCAGGGGCGCTCATCGAAGGCTGCGGGCTCAAAGGCGCACGCGTCGGCGGGGCGTTCGTCTCACGGGAACACGCCAATTTTATCATCAACGACGGCGGGAGCGCCCAAGACGTTGCCGCGCTCGCGGCGTTCGTCCGCGAACGTGTGTCCGCCGAGACGGGCATCTGTTTGCGCGAGGAGTTCTGCCGCCTGCCTTGATACCGCATACGAAATACGAGATCTGATATGCTTCTTACAGGTGATTATCATACGCATACCGTCTATTCGGACGGGAAGAACACGCTGGCGGAAAATTTCCGCCGCGCCAAAGAGGTCGGGCTCCGTGAGATCGGGTGTACGGAGCACGGCTTTTCGCATGTCTTTTTTGGGCTGCGACGCAAAAAATTGCCGCAGTATATCCGCGAACTGCGCGAAGCAGAGGCGGAGACGGGGGTGAAAGGGCTTTTGGGGCTCGAAAACAACCTCCGCGGCATCTCGGGACTGTGCGACTATACGGAGGCGGAACTGACGCAGTTCGATCTCTATGTGATGGGCGTGCATGTGCTCGTCGATTACGAAAAGCTCCGCGACAGCAAACTCGGGCTGGGGAGCCTGCTGCGCACAAAGCTGCATGTAAGACCTTCCAAAAGCCTCGTGCGGTACACGACGCAGGCATATATCAACGCCGTCAAGCGCAATCCGATCGATATTTTGGCGCATCTCAACTATATGTGCTTTGCCGATCCCGTCGAAGTCGCCAAATGCTGCCGCGACTACGGGACGTATCTGGAGATCAGTTCAAAAAAGCAGCATCTGACGGATGAGGAGCTCGCCGCCGTTGCGGATACGGGCGTCCGTTTCGTCATCGATTCCGACGCGCACGATATCGGGCGCATCGGCGATACCCGTCTTGCCGAAGCGCAGATCGCCCGCGTGGGCATCCCGTACGACCGTATCGACAACATCGAGGGGCGTTTGCCCGACTTTCGGCTGGCGCGCTGGAAGCGCGAACACGCGTAAGGGGGCGGACATGAATTTTACGGGCGAGATACGGCGCGATCTTTTGGCGCGCTTTCCCGCGAGCCGCGCGGGCGCGGCTGCCGCGCTCGCAGCCATCCTTTCCACCTGCGGCGCGCGCAAAGAGGACGGGTTCGAGGTCGTGAGCGAGAACGAACGCGTCGCCGAATATTTTTTGCGCCTCGTGGAGGTCTTCGGCGTGCGTCCCGAACTTGCGGGAGCCTCGCGCGATCCCAAACGCAGGCGGGACAAGCTCGTCTTTTATTGCGGCGGCGAGGAGGGGATGCGCATCGTAAGGATGACGCGGTCGCTGCGCGAACATCTTGCGGAGGACGAGGAGGCGGCGCTCTGCTATCTTCGGGCGGCGTTCGTCGGCGGCGGGAGCTGTACCCTCCCCAAGGACGGTTCTTCCACGGGCTATCACTTTGAATGCGTGTTCTCGTCGCAGACGCGGGCGGAGGAGTATTGCGAGCTCCTCTCCGCCTTTGAACTTTTTTGCAAGCTCGTGCCGCGCGGCGATAAATTCGTGTGCTACGTAAAGAGCCGCGAGGCGATCTCCGATCTTTTGTCCGTGCTCGGCGCGGAAGGCGCGCTCAAAAAATTGCAGCAGGTCTCCGCCCGCCGCGAGGAAAACAACAATCAGAACCGCATCCTCAACTGCATGGCGGGCAATGCCGATAAAGCGGCGATCGCCTCCGCCGCGCAGACGCTGGCGGTGCGTACGCTGCAGCAAGAGGGCAGGCTCGCGCGGCTGAGCCCGCAGCTCAAAGAGAGTGCCGAGGCGCGTTTGCGTCATCCCACGCTCTCTCTTTCAGAACTTGCCGATCTGCTCGGCGTGAGCAAGGGCGGGCTCAATCACAGGATGCGAAAGCTCATGCAGCTTTACGAGGAAACACGATCATGACGGATTTCGTACATCTCCATCTGCATACCGAATACAG
>CALVPW010000122.1 GCA_944354085.1 uncultured Clostridia bacterium
TGAAGCTCAGCACCGCAAACGGGCCTTTAGCTCAGTTGGTCAGAGCAGTCGGCTCATAACCGATCGGTCCGCGGTTCAAGTCCGTGAAGGCCCACCACCCTTTGGGACCGCCGCTTGAAGAGCGTTCACACACATACAACATGGCCCAATAGCTCAGTTGGTTAGCGCGCCAGCCTGTCCCGCTGGAGGGCGACGGTTCGAGCCCGTTTTGGGTCGCCACATTTGACGCAAGCCTCATTCCGAGGAATGAGGCTTATGTATGCCTTGGTAGCTCAGATGGTAGAGCAACGGACTGAAAATCCGTCTGTCGGTGGTTCGATTCCGCCCCAAGGCACCACCTTGCCGGTGTAGCTCAATCGGCAGAGCAGCTGATTTGTAATCAGCCGGTTGCTGGTTCAATTCCGGTCACCGGCTCCACCGTCAAATCGTCAACTGCATATACGGGAAGATTCCAGAGCGGCCAAATGGATCAGACTGTAAATCTGACGTCTTCGACTTCGGTGGTTCAAATCCACCTCTTCCCACCACAAAAACGGGTAAAAACGCAAGTTTTTACCCGTTTTTGTGTTCTTTCCGTTTTGTCATATCTTTGTGCGCGCGCCCCTTGGTTCATACCGATAAACATGCGTCGCACACGCTTCTCGCCGCGCCGCAAAGCCAAAAAACGTTTGACTTTCCTTTTCCTTTATCGTATAATGATACCGAAGAAGCCGAGAAGCCTTTTGGTGGATATTGCGAGAGGGTAAAGCCTCTTGTGGGTGGCTTCTTTTTTATTGCCGTTATAACACGCGGGGGCGCAGCCGTGATATGGCTGCGCCCCCGCGTATGTTTTGCTTATGAACGCTCTTCGAGCATGCTCTTGACCTTCATGAGCCGCGTGAGCCCCGCACGTTCGTTCTCGTCGAGCTTTTGCGAAATATAACGGATGGTCTCCTCGATATCGGGGATCATCACGTATTCGAGCGCGTTGACGCGGCGTTTGCTCTTTTCGATCTCGTCGGCGAGCATCATCGTCGCCTTCTCCATCTCGGCAAGATGCAAAAGCCTCGATACGACCTGCCCTGCCGAAGCCACGGCAAGATCTGCCTCGCTCGTGACCTCTGCAAAGGAATAGGGATAACGCTCCTCCCCCCGCTGCTCTTCGAGATGCAGCTTGGGGATCTCGAGATTGAGTACGTTGACGGTCACGCAGTCGACGGAGAGGGATACGCACGGCATGGAAAAAGCGAGCGCGATCTCCTGATCGGACATCGTCCCCCGCGCGAGCGAGAACTGTTTGAGCACCCGCACGACTTCCTCTTCCACCTCGTCCCTGAGGCGCTTGGTGTCGCGCACGAGCACGGAAAAGCGGCGGACCATCTCGTCCGTCTTGTCCTTTAACAGCTTGTGCCCGCGCTGCGCCGTTTTTAACCGCGCTTTCAGCTTTTTCAGCTCCATGCGCGTGGGATTTACGTTGATGCGCGCCAATTTGCTCTCTCCTTAGTCGTTTTTGAGATACTTTTCGATATACGCTTCCTTGATGCGTTTGAGCTCCGACCGCGGCAGGATCCGCAAAAGTTTCCAGCCGAGATCGAGCGTCTCCTCGATGGAGCGGTTGACGTGGAACCCCTGCGAAACATACTCGCGCTCGAAGGCTTCGGCAAACTTCGCGTACAGCTTATCGGTATCCGAAAGCGCCGCTTCGCCGAGGATGGCGGCGAGCTCCTTCGCCTCCTTCCCGCGGGCATAGGCGGAAAAGAGCTGGTTCATCGTATCCGCATGATCTTCGCGCGTTTTGCCCGTGCCGATGCCCTTGTCTTTGAGACGGGAGAGGGAGGGCAGAACGTCGATGGGCGGCGTCACGCCCTTTTTGTACAGCTCGCGCGAGAGGATGATCTGCCCCTCGGTGATATATCCCGTAAGGTCGGGGATGGGATGCGTCTTGTCGTCCTCGGGCATGGTGAGGATGGGGATCTGCGTGATGGAGCCCTTTTTCCCGCGGATGCGCCCCGCGCGCTCGTACATGGCGGCAAGGTCGGTATACAGGTATCCGGGATACCCTCTGCGCCCCGGCACCTCCTTGCGGGCGGCGGAGACTTCGCGCAGCGCCTCGCAGTAGTTGGTGATATCGGTGATGATGACGAGCACGTGCATGCCCAGATCGTATGCGAGGTATTCCGCCGCGGTAAGCGCCATCTTAGGCGTTGCGATGCGCTCGATGGCGGGATCATTCGCAAGGTTCGTGAACAGCACCGTGCGGGTGATGGCGCCCGTCTCCTGGAAATCGCGGATGAAATAGTCGGCTTCCTCGTAGGTGATGCCCACCGCCGCAAACACGACGGCGAACTTTTCGTCGCTTTTGAGAACGCGCGCCTGGCGGGCGATCTGCGCGGCGAGTTCGGCGTGCGGCAGACCGCTCATGCTGAACACGGGCAGCTTTTGCCCGCGGACGAGGGTGTTCAGTCCGTCGATGGCAGAGACGCCCGTCTGGATGAATTCGTTGGGATAATCGCGCGCGGCGGGATTGATGGGCTCGCCGTTCACGTCCATCCGCTTTTCGGCGATGACGGGCGCGCCGCCGTCGCGCGGGTTGCCGAGACCGTCGAACACCCGCCCGAGCATATCCTCGGAGACGGCGAGTTCGAGGCTGCGCCCCAAAAAGCGGGCGCGGCTCTTGGAGATCTGCAGACCCTGCGAATTCTCGAACAGCTGTACGAGCGCCTTGTCGCGGTCGACTTCGAGCACCCTGCCGCGGCGCGTTTCGCCGCTCCCCGTGACGATCTCCACGAGCTCGTTGAATTTAACGCCTTCGACGTTCTCCACGAGCATCAGAGGCCCCACGACCTCTTTGATCGTTTTATATTCCTTAAACACGCTCTTCTCCTCCGTCAAGTTCGCTCAGTTCGCGTTTGAGCTCTTCTGCGATCGCATCCAGCTCCGCCGCATCCGCTTCTTCGATATACTTGCTCCTGCCGATCTTTTCGCGGACGGGGAGATTGACGAGCCGATTGTACGGCGCGCCCGCCGAAAGCGCTTCCAGCCCGCGGCGGTGGAACGCGGCGATGAGGCGGAGCATCTTGCACTGCTTGCCGATGGAGGTGTAGGTATCCACCTCGTGGAAGGCGTTCTGATGCAAAAAGTCCTCGCGGATGGATTTTGCCGTTTCCAGCGTGAGACGATCCTCGTACGAGAGCGAATCGGCACCCACGAGCCGCACGATCTCCTCGAGCTCCGCCTCCTCCTGCAAAATGCGGATGGCAAAGGCGCGCAGCTCGTTGAAATCGGGCGCGGCGTTCTTCGTATACCACGCCGAAAGGCGGTCGGCATACAGCGAGTAGCTCACCAGCCAGTCGATGGCGGGGAAATGCCGCTTATACGCAAGATTGGCGGAAAGCCCCCAGAACACCTTGACGATGCGCAGCGTCGCCTGCGCGACGGGCTCGGAAAGGTCGCCGCCCGCGGGCGAGACGGCGCCGATCGCCGTCACGGAGCCCACGCGCTCCTCGGACGCGAGCGTTTTGACGATGCCCGCCCGTTCATAAAATTCCGCCAGACGGCTGGAAAGATAGGCGGGATACCCCTCTTCGCCGGGCATCTCTTCGAGCCGCCCGCTCATCTCGCGCAGCGCCTCCGCCCAGCGGGAAGTCGAATCCGCCATGATGGCGACGTTGAGCCCCATGTCGCGGAAGTATTCCGCGATCGTGATGCCCGTATAGATGGACGCCTCGCGCGCGGCGACGGGCATATCCGAGGTGTTCGCGATGAGCACCGTGCGCTTCATGAGCGGCTCGCCCGTCTTGGGGTCTTTGAGTTCGGGGAACTCGTTGAGCACGTCCGTCATCTCGTTGCCGCGTTCGCCGCAGCCGATGTATACGATGATATCCGCATCCGCCCACTTTGCGAGCTGGTGCTGCACGACCGTCTTCCCGCTGCCGAAAGGCCCCGGAACGGCTGCAACGCCGCCGCGCGCGATGGGAAAGAGCGTATCGATGACGCGCTGTCCCGTGATCATGGGCATATCGGGGGACATCTTTTCGCGGTACGGCCGCCCGCGGCGCACAGGCCAGCGGGTGAGCATCTGCACCTCCCGTTCCCCCGTCTCCGTCTCGATGACGGCGATCGTCTCGGTGATGGTGTGCGCGCCCGCAAAGACGGCTTTCACCTTCCCCCCGACGCCGTACGGCACCATGATCTTATGGCAGACGATGGGCGTTTCCTGCACGTATCCCAAAAAATCGCCCGCAGCGACCGTATCCCCCTGCTTGACGAGGGGGACGAACTCCCACTTTGTTTCGCGGTCGAGATGATCGACCGCGATGCCGCGGGTGATCCTGTCGCCGTATTTTTCGGCGATGCGGGTGAGCGGACGCTGGATGCCGTCGAAGATCCCGCCGATGAGCCCCGGGGCGAGCTCCACCGAAAGAGGAACGCCCGTGCTCTCCACGATCTCGCCGGGGCCGAGCCCGCTCGTCTCCTCGTACACCTGGATGGACGCTTTGTCGCCGCGCAGCTCGATGATCTCGCCGATGAGCCCCTTTTCGCTCACGCGGACGACGTCGTACATCTTGCTGTCTGCCATATTCTCCGCCACGATGAGCGGACCCGATACTTTTACGATCTTACCTTGCATATGCTTCTCCAAGTCACGAATTGCCCTTTTCGCGGGGCAGGATATCCATGCCCAGCGCGCGTTCCGACTGCCGCCGCAGCATCGCCGCGCCGTACCCGTTCCCGCCGCGCACGGAGGGCACGGGGAGCACGATGGGATAGGCGTTTGCGGCGTACGAGGCGATCTCCTCTTCGAGCTGCGCGCAGAACACGTCGGTGATGAAGATCACCTGATAGCTCTCCGCCAGCGAAGAGAGCAGCTTTTTCGCCTCTGCGGCGGAAGAAGCGGCAAACGCATCCATGCCCGCCGAACGGAAGACGAGCGTCCCGTCCCCGTCGCCGATGATCGCCATTTTGCCTTTCATACTTCTCCCCTCATCCTTGCACGGATCTCGGCTTTTTCCACGCCGTTCGAGAGGCAGGAAAGCACGATCCGCACGTTTTCCAGCTCCGCCGCCTTGCGGAAACAGTACCGCAAAAAGGGCAGGCTGCCTTCGTCGTTATATTTTTGCCGTTCGAGCACGATGAGCGCGGCGCTGTCCGCCGTGCGTTCGAGCGCGGAGAGCGGACGGCCCTCGGCGGCGTCTTCGAGCGCGGCAAAGACGAGCGCTTTGCGCGGCGAATAGCGGAACGCCTCGCGCAGGGCGTCTGCGTTCCCCTTTGCAATGGCGGCGATCTCCGCCGCCGTGAGGAGACCCCCTTCCACCGTCATCTCTGCGGCAAGCGCCGCGTTTTTCGCCCGCAGCGCCACGCCGATGTTGGCGGCGTCCGCCCAAAGCGATACGATCTCACCAAGGACGCCGTCGCCCGCGGCGAGCGCTTTGAGCTCCTTGAACCGCGCGCGCGAAAAGAGGGCGTTCACCTTTCTTCCCGTTGCGCCGCCGCCTACGAACAGCTCGTCCGCCGCCGCGAGCGCCTCTTTGAGCTGCGGCGAGAAGGCGGCGTAATCGTCCGCATAGATCTTTTCTTCCATCCATGCGGCGGGATACGCCCCGTCGGCGCCCGTCATGCGTTTGGGATCCAGCCGCAGATGCTTGGCGCGCATGAGCGCCTCCGCATTGCGGTAATCGTAGCGCGCGAGCAGAAAATGCGCGTATTTTTCGGAGGGCGCCGTTTCGCCGACAAATGCGGTATAGCGGCGTTCCTCCGCCGCGACGAGCCCCTCTCCGTCCGCGGCGGCGCCCTCGCCGAAGTTGACCTCCTGCAAGATCTTTACCGCTTCGTCCGCCGAGGCACAGTCCGCCATACGGCTCAGACGGTCGGCGCCGAGAAGGCTCCCCGTGAGCGCGGCTGCCCGCGCGTTTGCGTAAATGCTGTCGGACATATCATTTCTCCGAGGGGAAGAGCGCTTGCACGATCTCCCGCTCCAGCTCGAACCGCCTTGCCTCCAAGATCGCGCGGAAAGAAAGGTCGCGTTCGCTGACGGCGTTATACAGGCGCAGCCCGCCCTCGAAATCGCCGTCCGCATCGCGGAAGACGAGTTTTTTGGCGAGGAATACCTTTGAGGCGGCAAGCTCGCGTCCGTCGACGGGCGCGTATTTTGAGAGCTGCACCGCGTCGCCGTCCTCGGCATACGCCTCCAACAGCGCGTCGAGCACGGCAAGATACCGCCCTTTCCCGAAGGCGCGCGTCTTTTCGAGCGCGCGCGTAAAGACGGCTTCGATCGCCTCGCGTTTGGCGGCGAGCAGGCGCTTTCTCACGTCCAGCCCCGCGACCGTCTCCCGCCGCGACACCGTCTCTTCCGCGTCGCGCATGAGCTGCGCCCTGCCCGACGTGAGCAGCGCTTCCGCCTTGCGGCGCGCCTCGTCGCGTGCGTTTTCCGCACGGGCAGCCGCTTCCGCCTTGCGCGTTTCGGCTTTTTGCTGTGCGTCGGAAAGGATCCTCCCGACGATGGCTTCTTTGCCTTCCATACTTCCTCCTTACACCGAAAGGGTGAACAGAAGGGAGATGACGAGCCCGAAGATGGCGTACGTTTCGACCATGGCGGGGAACATGATGAGCTTACCCGAAAGTTTCTCGTCCTTTGCGACGGCGTAGATACAGCTCACCGAAGTCTTTCCCTGATAGATGGCGGACACAAGGCCCGTGATCGCCAGCGGCATGACGGACGCGAAGACCGCCCAGCCCTGCGCCACACTCATATCCACCGTGACCGCGCCCTGACCGACGAGCGCCATAACAAAACCGTAAATACCCTGCGTTGCGGGCAGCAGGACCAAGATCATGACCTTGGAGAACTTTTTGGCGTCCTCCGCCAGCACCCCTGCCGCAGCAGCCCCCGTTTTGAACAAACCGATCGCCGAACCCACGCCGCACAATCCTGCGCAGATCGCAAGCCCGAGGATGGCGATTGCCTGACCGCTCATAAATGTATATAACCTCCAAATAATTTATTCCGAAAAATGTACGTACTGCACGCGCGAGCCGAGCGGCGTGAAGAGCGCCCCTTCGCCCGTGTAGAACTTTGAGAAGAACTCGATGTATTGCAGGCGGCAGTCATGGATATACGCGCCGAGAACGCCCATGGCGAGGTTGAACGCGTGTCCGATGAGCATGACGACGGGCCCGAACACGAACCCGATGCTGCCCGCCGCGATAAGGTCGAGCCCGATGCCGTTGAACTGCTGCGCGATGATCATGCCCGAGAGCATGAGCCCGAAGAGGCGCGCATAGCTCAAAACGTCCGACAAGAGATTGATGATGCCGTACACCGCGCCGAAGGCTTTGGTGAACTTGCCCAAAAGTTTTTCCTTCCTGCCCGCCGTGACCGCGGCAACGACAAGCCCTACGCCCAGCATGATCACACCGGGGAGCGTCATCACATCGAAGAACGCCCGCACGCCTTCCCCGACGGGGATGGCGAAATACGACGTGATAAAGTTGAATACCGCAAAGAACAGCCCCACGCAGAACAGCACCCACGAGAACGCGTCAAAGACCGCATCGAGGATATGCCCGTGGCGGATGCTGTTGACGGCGCTCAGCACGTATCCCACCGTGATCTGCAAGAGCCCCAGCGCGAGGCAGCCCAACAGGATGGTGAGCACGTCCGTTCTGCTGCCCGACGAAGGATCGGGCAGGAAATGATAGAGCGAGAACCCGAAACACGAGCCGAACAGCGCGCCGAACACGACGGTAAAGATGCCGCCGTACGCAAGGATGGACGCGAGTTTTTTGACGCCGTCGTTCACCCTGCGCCGTTTGGCGATGACGAGCCCGCCCAAAAAGAGCAGCAGCCCGTACCCGATATCCGCCATGATGATCCCGAAAAAGATCATAAAGAAGATGAATACGAAGGCGTTGGGATCGTACTCCCTGTAATCGGGAACGGAGTACATGTTGGTCACGAATTCCGCCGCGCGGGCAGGGCCCTTGTTTTTGAGGAGCGTCGGCGGCGTGTCCTCCTCCGTCGGGGAGGAAAAGTCCAACAAATACGCGTCCGTCACGCCCGCGACCACGGCTTTGACGCGTTCCGCCTCCTCTTTGGGAAGGTAGCCGCGCATCGTAAACGTCGCCTGCGTTTTGAAGATACGGGCGAAGAGCTCCGCCTTCTCCTCTTCCGCCGAAAGATAATCGGCATATACTTTGAGGTCTTTGAGACGGGGCAGCTCGGCGACCGCCTCTTTGGCGACGGCTTCCTCTTCCGAAGAAAGCCGCTTGATCTCGGCGTCCTCTTTTGCGATCGCCTCCGCCGCGGTCAGCGCCTCGCGGAACGAACAGCGCGTAAAGGCGAGCGCGGAGAGCGTATCTCCCGCCGCCGCGGCGACGCTCCTGTGGCAGAAAAGCGCCACGGGCACCTGCTTTGCGCCCTCGTACACGGTGAGTGCGGACAGCGGCTCTTCCTTTGCGTACGCTTGCAGCGCGGGCAGCGATGCTACGTCGATAAGCCCGAAAAAGCACGCCGTGTTGGCGGTATCCCGAAAGGCGGAGAACGCCTCCCCCACCGCAAGATAGGGCATGAGCTGCGCCTTGCGGGCAGCCGCTTTGTTGCGCGCCGCGCGGATGGAAGCGAGCGCCGCCGACCATGCTTCCGCACGCCCGACGAGCGCCATGAGCTCCTCCTCGCGGGAGGCGGCGGCGGCAAATTCGTCATATTTTAATAGGATGGTATCGCTGAGCGACGCTCTGAACGCCTTGTCCTTTTGCTGAACGGTGTCCGCCTGCTCGGTGAAAAAGGCGATGGCTTTTGTGACTTTAGAGAGTTTTTCCTGCAGGGCGTCGTCCCCTTTGGGGCATGCTTCAAGCCCGTCCTCCTCCGGGAAGACGGGTTCGACGAGCTGCGTTTTTTGCAGCGCGTTCAAGAGCCTTTTCCGCTCCGACGAGAGCGCGCAAAGCTCGAATTTGAGCATCGGGACGATCATGCGCCGAACACCTTTTGCACGACGGCGTCCGCCGCCGCGGCGATCTTCTCTTCGCTCCCCTTTAAGAGGGCTTCCGCCTGCGCGCCGCCCGCGGCGACGATCGTATCGTAAGCGGCTTTCGCCTTTGCTTCCGCCTCGGCTTGCGTCCGTTCGCGTTCGGACAGCAGCACCCGCTCTGCGGTGGCAAGGATGCGCTCCGCATCGGCATTGCCTGCCGAAAGGATGCGGCGGCTCTCCTCTTCGCCCGCGCGGACGATCTCCTCCGCTTTGGCTTCCGCCTCCAAAATGGTGCCGATGACTTCGTTCATGCTCCCCTCCTTACGCGGCGCGCCGTCTGCGCGCGGCATATGCGGAACGATAATATGTCTCTATTATAACAGAACGCGCGCGTAAAGTCAACGCTCTGTAAGATTTTAACAGATTTTTTCATCTGCGCACACCGCATCAAAAAAAGTTTCCCCGCCCGCCCGCAAAATATGCGCGATACGCGCACCTTTGCCGCACGGCTTGACATGCATACAAAAATCGTTTAAGATATGAAAAAGGAGGACAACGGGATATGAAAAGCAAAGTCGGCATCGCGCTCGCCGTTCTCGCCGCCGCGCTGTATGCGGTCAACGCGCCGCTCTCCAAACTGCTGCTCGACGAGATGCCCTCCACCCTGATGGCGGGATTCTTGTACCTTGGCGCGGGGCTGGGGATGGGCGCGGTCGCCCTTTTCCGCAAAGCGCGTAAAAAACCCTTTTTGACGGCGCGCCTCACAAAAAAAGAGCTCCCCTATACGATCGCCATGATCTTGCTCGATATCGCCGCGCCCGTCTGTCTTCTGATCGGGCTGAAAAGCACCTCGGCGGCGAACGCGTCCCTTCTCAACAACTTCGAGATCGTCGCAACGGCGCTCATCGCCCTTGCAGCGTTCAAAGAACGCATCTCCGCCCGTCTGTGGCTGGGCATCGGCTGCGTGACGGCAGCGTGCGCCCTCCTCTCCTTCGAAGGGAGCGCCAGCCTGCATTTCTCGTTCGGGTCGCTGTTTATTCTGCTTGCCGCCGCCTTTTGGGGGTTGGAAAACAACTGCACGCGCAAACTTTCGGCAAAAGACCCGCTCGAGATCGTCCTTTTGAAGGGCATCTTCTCGGGCACGGGCTCGCTCGCCATCGGATTTATTGCGGGAGAACGGCTGCAAAACGCGTGGAGCGTATTCGCCGTGCTCGGCGTGGGACTTGTCGCATACGGACTGAGCATCTTCTGTTACGTATACGCACAGCGCGCGCTCGGCGCGGCGCGCACGAGCGCCTATTACGCGGTCTCTCCCTTTATCGGCGCGCTGCTCTCCTTTGCCATTTTCCGCACGCTGCCCCACTACACCTTTTTCTTCGTCCTTGTCGTGCTGGCGGCAGCCACGTCGCTGCGCTCGCCCTGCGCTCCGCTCTTCCGCAGGAAAAAGCCTCCCCAAACA
>CALVPW010000123.1 GCA_944354085.1 uncultured Clostridia bacterium
CATATATGTCGTCTTCGGGCGGGGGAAGGGGTTCGAGCGCATGCGTCACGCCCGCAACTTCGGCGGAATACAGGTCGAGGTTGGGAAAGTACGAAGGCCCCGCCAGACGGTAGGTGTGCGTATCGCCCGTGACGAAGTACGTCGTGCCTTCCTTGCCGAGGCAGACGGTGGCGTCGACGGTGCTTTCCGTTCCGTCGATGTACAGACGGTCGAATTGCGCGGCAAGATCGGGCAGCGCGGATGTTTCCCGTGCCGAAGCGGCTTCGGCGCGCGGAATGAGCGTCGCGAACGCTGCCGCCGCCAATAAGGCGAGCAAGAGGCAAAGCAGCGTTCTGCGGCAAAGTTTGACCATGGCATGTTCCTCCATAAAAAAATTTCCCCGTGCGGGGCGCGGTTTCCGCATTGTCGGATGTCGGATTGTATACCGCTGTATGAAAAAATTATAGAGGCATTCCGCCCTGCCGTCAAGGGGTTTTTCAAGATATTTAGAAAAATTTCGTAAACGGCTGCGCCCGTGTCCTTTTTTACCCAAAAAAACCGCCGTGATCGGCGGTTTTTTTGGTATCGGTTTTATCCCAAGAATTCCGTGAGCATATAGCGCAGAACGGCGAAGAAGGCGAAGACGAGGATGACGAGGACGACGCCGACGACCACCATGGCGCGCTTGATGCGGGCTGTTTTTACGCTGTCTATATTTTTTGGCGCGAGCCGTGCGTTCAGGCGGTTGATCGCCCGCGAAACGTGTTTGTACACGAGCAGGGTGACGATCGCCGCCACCAGGCACCGCAGCGCGTTGAAGGGGAGCACGGAGACCCACAGATACAGCGTATAAAAATTTTCGCGCGTGCAGGCGCCGCCGAAGAGCACGTTCATCACGCCGATAATGCCGTCCCAGCTGCCATGGAAAAAGAGCTCCACGTAAAAGGGAACGAGCACCAGCCAATTCGCGAGGATGGCAACGCCCACGGATACGGCGGAACCGAGCGCGATCCCCGCGAGCGCGCCTTTGAAGGTGCGGTGTCTTTGATAGACGAGCCCTGCGGGCAGGCAGAAGGCGATGCCGACGATGATATCGGCGAGATCGCCCACGAACATGGTGCTCGTCGATTCGCATACGAGCTTGATGAGCACCATCATCACCGTGATGATGCATCCCGCGGCGGGACCGAGCGCGAACGTGCCGATCAGGACGGGCACGTCGGAAAATTTGAATTCCAAAAAGCTCGGAAAGGCGATGGGGATGGCGAAATTCAGGATGTACAGCACCGCCGCGAGCGCCGAAAAGAGCGCAAGCATGGCGATGCGTGTGGAGGAAAAATAGCGTTTTGCGACCGTTGCCATAACAAAGACCTCTCAAAAAATTTTCGAGTATTCTTTGTTTCCGCGCATGCAAAACGCGCCCCGCAAGGGGGCGCGCAAAAAAGCGTCTCTTTTCTCATCCGGACTATGACCGTCGGTACGGGGATCGCACCCGTTCGGGGGCGCCGCGCGGCGCCCTTCGCAGACTATACTGCCGGTGGAGACTTCCACTCCGCCCCAAAGAATATTCGATGTATCGATTATAGCATGCGGCGGGCGCGATGGCAAGCGTTCGGCGGGGTCTTTTCGTACGGTAAGGGAAAATTTTACCGCGGACAAAGGTTTGACATGCCGTTGCCGATATGTTATAATGTGTGCATTCTTACGAAATGCGCATATGCGCAAAAGGGGAAGGACATGGAGACCGCCAAAGAGGAGATCTGCGAACGGGAGACGTCCGTCGGGGAAGAGGCGACGGCGCCCGCGGAAGAGACCGCGGAGGCTGCGCCTGCGGAAACGGCGCCCGCGGAAGAGGCTGCGGAGGCTGCGCCTGCGGAAACAGCCGAAAAAGAAGCGCCCGCGGCGTATCGCCCCCGTTCGGGATTAAAATACGGATGCTATCTGTTTGTCAAGCGCACGTTCGATATCGTTGCGTCGGGATTATTTTTGCTCGTATTTTGTTGGCTGTATTTGATCTTGGCGCTGTGCGTAAAGTGCAGCGACGGGGGATCTGTTATCTATCGTCATAAGCGTATCGGGAAAAACAGGAAACAGATCTACGTTTCGAAGTTCCGCAGCATGAAAAAGAATGCCGATCAGCTTGAGTCGATGCTCACACCCGAGCAGCTGGAACAATACAAGCGGGAATATAAGATCGATAACGATCCGCGTATCACAAAGATCGGCAATTTTTTACGAAAAACTTCGTTGGATGAGCTGCCGCAGATATGGGATATCTTTGTCGGTCGCATTTCCGTTGTCGGTCCGCGTCCGTTGATGGAAAGCGAAGTCAATGAAAAATATGGCGCAGACGGAGACAAGCTGTTGTCCGTAAAACCCGGCATGATCGGGTGGTGGGGCTGTAACGGAAGGAATAATACGACCTACGAGAGTGGAGAACGTCAAAAATTAGAGCTTTATTACGTTGACCACTGTTCCGTTTGGTTCGATCTCAAAATTATTTTTAAGACGATCGGCAGCGTATTGAAGGGAACAGGTGCGAGATGAGCGGCGATTTTGCCTGACGGCGTGATTTTCCCGTGCGGGGAGGGGCGGTTTTTTCCCAAAAACCTCTTTACACCGCGCGGGATTTGTTATATAATAAAAGCAAGGGTGTGCGTATGCGTACTGTTTTCGGAAGTTGGAAATACGTAATAAAGAATTTTTGGTTCGTGCTGCCGTTTTCGCTGCT
>CALVPW010000124.1 GCA_944354085.1 uncultured Clostridia bacterium
AGCGGGAGCCGCTCGGGCTCTCCGTACACCGTCGCCGAAGACGAGAACACGAAGTTATACACGCCGTACTTTTCCATCGTCTCCAAAAGAACGAGGGTGGACACAAGGTTGTTGTCGTAATAGAGGATGGGTTTTTGAACGCTTTCCCCCACCGCTTTGAGCCCCGCGAAATGGATGACCCAATCGATCGTATGCGCCGCAAAGATCTTTTCGAGCGCGGCGCGGTCGCGCACGTCGGCACAATAAAAGTCGAACGCCTTCCCCGTGAGCTCGCGCACGCGGCGCAGGCTCTCCTCGTTGGAGTTGCTCAAATTGTCGATGACGACGACTTCAAAGCCCGCTTCCAGCAGTTCCACGACGGTATGCGAGCCGATGTAACCCGCGCCGCCCGTGACCAAGACTTTCATACACCTTCCTCCCGATGCTTTTCTTCCAAGATAGCACATTGTGCGGCGGAAATCAAGCAACCATTTGTCCGCTTTCGGACATTGATTGACCGTCAGACGCGCACTTCGCCCTGTTCGCCAAGCTGCGCCTTATGCCGTTCGAGGATGGGATCGATCTCGGCGGCAATAAACTCTTCCACCTGCTGCGGCGCGCGGCCGACAAACTTCTTCGCGTCGAGGATCTCTCCGAGACGGCCGTGCACGGCGCGGAACATCTCGTCCTTTTTGATGCGCTCGATGAGGTCGTTGTCCCCGCCCTCCATCTTAACGTTGCGCGCCGCTTCCATCGAAAGTTCGCGGATGCGCTCGTGCAGCTCCTGACGGTTCCCGCCCGCCTTGACGCACTCCATCATGATATTCTCCGTCGCCATGAACGGAAGTTCGGCGGCGATGTGTTTTTGGATGACCTTTTCGTATACGACGAGATTTTCCGCCACATTGAGATAGATATTGAGGATAGCGTCCACCGTCAAGAACGCCTGCGCAAGCACGATGCGGCGGTTTGCCGAATCGTCGAGCGTGCGTTCGAACCACTGCGTGGACGCGGTCACGGCGCAGTTCAGCGGCAGCGACAGCACGTAACGCGCCAGCGACCCCATACGCTCCGAACGCATCGGATTGCGTTTGTACGCCATGGCAGAAGAGCCGATCTGCTTCTTTTCGAAGGGCTCCTCGATCTCTTTCATGTTTTGCAGAATGCGGATGTCGTTGGAGAATTTATAGGCGCTCTGGGCGATCTGCGAAAGAACGCACAGCGCGTTATAATCGAATTTCCTCGGATACGTCTGTCCCGTCACGCCGTAAACTTTGTCCCAGCCGAGTTTTTGAACGACGCGGCGCTCCAATTCTTTGACTTTCTGCGCATCGCCGTCAAACAGCTCCATAAAGCTCGCCTGCGTGCCCGTCGTCCCTTTGACCCCGCGCAGGCGGAAATGTGCATAGAGATTTTCGACGTTCTCGTAATCGAGCATGAGATCTTGCAGCCAAAGCGTGGCACGCTTTCCCACCGTCGTGAGCTGCGCGGGCTGCAGATGCGTAAAGCCGAGCGTGGGCATATCCTTATACGCCAACGCGAACTTTTTGAGCTTCTCCATCACATTGACGAGCTTGCGTGTGACGATGTCCAATGCGTCGCGCATGATCATCACTTCGGAATTGCAGTCGACAAAGCAGCTCGTCGCGCCGAGATGGATGATCCCCGCGGCTTTGGGCGCCGCATCGCCGTACGTTTTGACGTGCGCCATCACATCGTGCCGCACCTCGCGTTCGTACGCCTCCGCTTTGGCGTAATCGACGTCGTCCGCGTGCGCTTTGAGCTCGTCCACCTGCTCTTTCGTGATGGGGAGCCCGAGCTCCATTTCCGATTCCGCGAGCGCGATCCAGAGCTTCCTCCACAGACGGAAGCGCTTGGCGTCGCCAAAGTTCTCCTGCATCTCGCGGCTCGCATAACGGGTGTTCAAAGGATTCTGATAGATGGTATTATCCATGGTATACCTGCCGTATATTATAAGGTATTATATGATCTCGGGCGCGGGATAGGAAACGCCGAACGTCTCCGCCGTCACCTTTTTCATGCGCTGTTCTTTTAAGGGCTTGTCGCGGAAGTCGGTGGGAACGGATGCGATCGCGTCCACCGTCTCCATCCCCTCGATGACCTTCCCGAAGGCGGCGTACTGCCCGTCAAGATAGGGCGCGTCCGCATGCATGACGAAAAACTGCGAACCCGCGGAGTCGGGCACCTGCGTGCGCGCCATCGACAAGACGCCGCGCGTATGTTTGAGATCGTTCTTCACGCCGTTCGCCGAAAATTCCCCTTTGATGCAATACCCGGGACCGCCCACGCCGACGCCCTTGGGGTCTCCCCCCTGGATCATGAACCCCGCGATCACGCGGTGGAAGATCACGCCGTCATAAAACCCTTTTTGCACGAGCGACAAAAAGTTGTTCACGGTGTTGGGCGCGACGGCGGGATACAGTTCTGCTTTGAACGTCTTCCCGTCCGCCATTTCAAACGTCACGATAGGATCTGCCATAATATTTACTCCTCGTATTTTTCGATCTTCGTTCCCGCTTCGGCAAAGAGCTTCAGTGAGAATTCGTCGGGATACCCTTCTTTATACACCACGCGCGCGATGCCCGCGTTGATGATCATTTTTGCACAGATGACGCACGGCTGGTGGGTGCAGTAAAGCGTCGCCCCGAAGATATTGATGCCGTAGCGCGCCGCCTGGATGATGGCGTTCTGTTCGGCGTGCACGCCGTAGCAAAGCTCCGCGCGCGTACCGCTCGGGATATTGAGTTTTTCTCTGAGGCACTCGCCGCGCTCCATGCAGGAGGCGATGCCCGCGGGCGCGCCGTTGTACCCCGTCGTCATCACGCGCTTGTCGCGAACGATGACGGCGCCCACCTTGCGGCGGAAACAGCTCGACCAGCTCCCCACCTGAACGGTGAGTTCCATAAACCGTTTATCCCATTTCTCCATATCTTACCTCCGCACCGTCTGTCATTATACACGATTTTCCGCGAACTGTCAACGAATGCCCGCCCCGTCCGCCCCGTCCCGTGTAATTTTCCCAAAAAAATGCAAAAAAAGTGTTTGAGCCTGCCACGGCGGCGTTTATAATAATGGCGATAGAAAAATACAATGTTTTTCGGAGGTCAAGTATGAACATCAAACCTTTGTTCGATAAGGTGGTCGTCGAAGCGGTCACCGTCGAAGAAAAGACCAAGAGCGGATTCATCCTCCCCTCTTCCGCACAGGAAAAACCGCAGACGTGCGTCGTCGTAGCGGTCGGCCCCGGCGGCGTGGTGGACGGCAAAGAAGTCAAGATGCAGGTGAACGTGGGCGATAAGGTCCTCTGCTCCAAATACGCGGGCACCGATTTTAAGGTGGACGGCAAGGAATTCACCATCATCAAACAGAGCGATATCCTCGCGATCGTGGAATAACACGATCCATCATCGATATTTATAAGGAAGGTATAAGATTATGGCAAAGCAGATCAAATACGGCGACGATGCAAGAAAGGCGCTCGAAGCAGGCGTCAATACCCTTGCCGATACGGTCAAGATCACGCTCGGCCCCAAGGGCAGGAACGTGGTGCTCGATAAAAAGTACGGCGCTCCCCTCATCACCAACGACGGCGTGACCATCGCCAAAGAGATCGAACTTCAGGATCCCTTCGAGAACATGGGCGCGCAGATCGTCAAGGAAGTTTCCACCAAGACGAACGACGTTGCGGGCGACGGCACCACCACCGCGGTGCTGTTGGCGCAGGCGATCATCCGCGAAGGCTTAAAAAACCTTGCCGCGGGCGCAAACCCCATCATTTTGAGAAAGGGCATCGAGAAAGCAGTCGACGCAGCCGTCGCACAGATCAAATCCATTTCCAAGAAAGTTGACGGGAAGAAGGCGATCTCGCAGGTCGCTTCCATCTCCGCAGGCGACGACACCGTGGGCGAGCTCATCGCGAATGCGATGGAGATCGTCGGCAAAGACGGCGTGATCACCGTGGAAGAAGGCAAGTCGATGACGACGGAACTCACCACCGTCGAAGGCATGCAGTTCGACCGCGGCTACGCTTCCGCTTACATGGTCACGAATACCGATAAGATGGAGGCGGTGCTCGACTCCCCTTACATCCTCATCACCGATAAGAAGATCTCCAATCTCCAGGAGATCCTGCCCATCGTCGAGCCCCTCGCGCAGCAGGGCGCACGCCTTCTCATCATCGCGGAGGACGTGGAGGGCGACGCGCTCGCGGCGCTCATCGTCAACAAGCTCAAGGGCGTGTTCAACTGCGTTGCCGTCAAAGCCCCCGGCTTCGGCGACAGAAGAAAGGCAATGCTCGAAGATATCGCCGTTCTCACGGGCGGCACGGTCATCTCCTCCGACCTCGGCTACGAGTTCAAGGATGTGACGACGGATATGCTCGGCAGAGCCAACCAGGTCAAAGTCGATAAGGACAACACCACCATCATCGACGGCGCGGGCGACAAAGAGGCGATCAAGGCGCGCGTTGCGTCCATCAAGGCGCAGATCGAAGTCACGACCTCCGATTACGACAGAGAGAAGCTCCAGGAGCGTCTCGCCAAACTTGCAGGCGGCGTTGCCGTCATCAACGTCGGCGCGGCGACCGAAGTCGAGATGAAAGAAAAGAAGCTCCGCATCGACGACGCGCTCGCGGCAACGCGCGCGGCAGTCGAAGAAGGCTTCGTCCCCGGCGGCGGCAGCGCGCTCCTCTCCTGCGTGCCCGTGCTGAAAAAGCTGGTCGACAGCCTGAGCGGCGACGAGAAGACGGGCGCAGCCATCATCCTCAAAGCCTGCGAAGAGCCCGTCCGTCAGATCGCGAAGAACGCGGGCGTGGACGGCTCGGTCATCGTCGAGAAGATCCTTTCCAAGAAGAGCCCCACCTACGGGTTCGACGCACTCAAAAACGTGTACGCCGATATGGTGGAGAGCGGCATCATCGACCCGACGAAGGTCACCCGCTCCGTGCTGCAAAACGCGGCGTCCGTCGCTTCGACGCTGCTGACGACGGAATCCATCGTCACGGACATCCCCACCCCTCCCGCACCCGCGGCTCCCGCAGGCGGCGATATGGGCGGCATGTACTGAGCGAAAGAAAAAGACCTGCCTTCGGGCAGGTCTTTTGATATAAAAACGGCACCCGCGTGCCGTTTTTTGCTATTCTGTGTACGGAAGTACGGGGATATGGCGCTCCACTTCGCGCTTCAGCCGCGCGTAATTTTCCGCATCGTTGGCGGCGATGACGAGCGACGGCATATCGTGCCGCAAGTGCGCGCCGTCGATGGTGCCGATGAGCCCGCCCGCTTCGCGAACGATGACGGCGGCAGCCGACCAATCCCACGGAAAGAGACGCAGCTCAAAATACAGCTCCCCTCTGCCCGCGGCAAGATAGCAAAGCTCGAGCGACGCCGTCCCGAGGCGGCGGAAATCGTCGATCGCGGGATAGAGCGCGCGCATAACGTCTTCGCAGGGCTTGGCGAATTTTTTCTCGTATACGCTGAATGCGGTGAAGATGAGCGCGTGGCGGAGATCCCGATCGGAAACACGGATGGGCGCGCCGTTGCAATACGCGCCCCCGCCCTTTATCGCATGAAAAACTTCCTCCGTATACGGGCAATAGACGACGCCGAAGATCTCTTCCTCGTTCTCCACGAGCCCCACGGAGATCGCGCTCAGGCGCATCCCGCGCGCAAAATCAGAAGTCCCGTCGATGGGATCGACCACCCAATAGCGCGTGCCGAGCGCCTCCTTTTCCTCCGATTCCTCCCCCAAAAAGCCCGCAGACGGCAGGATGGCTTTTAACAAAGCCTTGAGCTGCGCCTGCACCGCGGTATCCGCCGTGGTCACGAGGTTGGACGCGTTCCCCTTTTGCATGACCGTAAAAGCGCCCGTCATGATCGCTTTGCAGCTTTTGACCGCTTCGACGACCTGTTCGATAAACGACTGCGTGATCTGCATATCCTCTCCAAAAAAGGACGGGCAAACGCCCGTCCCGATTTTTTATTTTTTGCCCAACATGCGGCGCACGAAGGGAGGCAGGCGCTTTTCACGCGCGTCCTCTTCGGGCTTCGCCTCGGGCGCAGGCTGCTGCGCCTGCGGCTGCACAGGCTGCTGATAGCCGTTTGCCGCGTACGGCTGCGCCTGCGGCTGTGCAGGCTGCTGATACGCGTTCGCCGCATACGGCTGCGCGGGCTGTTTATACGGGTCGGAAGCGTACGGCTGCTGCGGCTGACGAAGCGGCGATTCGTACGTCTGCGACGACTGTGCGTACGGCTCCGCCGTCTGATAGACGGGCTGCGCGGCAGGCTGCGGCTGCGCGGGCTGTTCGTACGCCTCGGGCGCACGCTCGGGCTGCGGCTGTGCCGCAAACGCCGCGCGGACGGCGTCTGTATTCTCCGTCGCACGGAAACCCGTTGCAATGACGGTGACTTCCACCTCGTCCTGCACGTTCTCGTCGACGCACGCGCCGAAGATGATGTTCGCCGAATAATCGACGACGCCATGGATGAGCTGCGCGGCTTTGGTCACCTCGTCCAACGTAAGGTCGGGCCCGCCGACGATGTTCAAAATAACGCCCGTCGCGCCCTCGATGGTCGTTTCGAGGAGGGGCGAATTGACGGCGAGACGAACGGCGTCGATGATGCGGTTCTCGCCCTTGGCGACGCCGACGCCCATGTGCGCGTCGCCGCGGTCTTTGAGGACGGTGCGCACGTCGGCAAAGTCAAGATTGATGAGCGCGGGCGTCACGATGAGATCGGCGATCCCGCGGATACCCTGCTTCAATACCTCGTCCGCCACGCGGAGCGCTTCCGTCATCGTCGCGTTCTTGGGCACGACTTCGCGGATCTTCTCGTTGGGGATGATGACGATGGTATCGACGTATTTGCGCAGATTTTCGATGCCTTTGATGGCGTTGTCCATGCGGCGCTTGCCCTCGAATTCGAAGGGTTTGGTCACAACGGCAACGGTCAGGATCTTTTTATCTTTGGCGATCTTGGCGATCACGGGCGCTGCGCCCGTGCCCGTACCGCCGCCCATACCCGCGGTGATGAACAAAAGGTCCGTCCCTTCGATCACGCGCGAGAGCTCCTCTTTGCTCTCTTCGGCGGCTTCCCTGCCGATCTCGGGCTCGGCGCCCGCGCCAAGCCCTTTGGTACGCTGACCGCCGATCTGGATCTTCGTCTTTGCCTTGTTGCAGGCGAGGATCTGCGCGTCGGTATTCACGGCGATGTATTCCGCGCTCGTGATGCCTGCTTCGATCATGCGGTTGACGGCGTTATTGCCCGCGCCGCCCACGCCGATGACGCAGATCTTTGCCCTGCCGCTCATCGTAAGTTCGGGCTGAGGCGCGGCGGACGCCGCACCGTCTTCTCTTCCGATAAAAGGAACGTTTTCGTTAAACATAGGGATCAACCTCCGAAGATCAAATTAAAAAGTTTTTGCACGAGACCGCTCTGCGCGCGGTCGTCGCAAGCCATCGCCAGCAGCGCGATGCGCGAGCTCATCGACGGCTTATTGTAATAGGGAAGATCGGGAGCGAGCTGTTCGCAGATCCTGCTCACCCGCTTGGAGACATGCTCCAGCGCACCGCGGATCTCGCCGAGCCCTTCGCCCGAAACATACAAAGGCTTGCTTTCGAGCTCCTTGGAAGAGCACTCTTCCAAAAAGCTTCCGATCGCCTCACAAATCTCGTCCAACCCCTCTTTGACGGTCTCGACGAGCGCGTCCATATCGATCTCGTACGTCTCGCCGCGGAAGGAAAACTCGGTCCTGCCTGCGTTTTCTTTGGAGAAAAGATTGGCGCGTCCCAAAAGCGCTACGGCTGCGTCATAGGGAAGGGAAAAGCGTTCCATCAGCCGCACCGCGATCTGACCTTTGCCGACGAAATAGGTGCGCTGCGCCAAAACGCCGCCTCCCATCAGGACGCACAGCGTCGACGACATATAGCCCGCATCAAAAAAGAGCGCATACTCGTCGCGCGTTTCGGACGGGATGAGATAGGACGCCATCGCAAGCTGCGTCGGCAAAAAATGCAGCGAGATCTTCATATCGGCAAAGATGCCCTCGATGGTCTCGGCAAAGTAGTTGCTGCAATAAAAATAAGACAGAACGCCGCTCAAAACGTCGGACGAGAGCCCGGAAGGATCGATCACGCGGCGGTTATCCCCCGTCACGAAGATCATGCTCGTCGCCCGCATGAAGCGGTAGCCCTCGAGCTCCTCTCTGCCGCTTGCAAAGAGCGCGTCGATCTCCTTTTGTCCGATGCGGCGCTTTTTGGGGAAGCCCGTCACCTGCTCTTTGGGCAGCACGCGGGTGAACGCGCCGGGAACGCCCACATACAGTTCGTGGATGCGCCCGCCGCAGATGAGTTCGACGCCGCTCAGCGCGCGGAAGATCGCGTCGGCAAGTTTGTCCGTATCAAAGAAAGCCTCTTCGTCGTAACCGTCGTACGGTTCGGTCTTGCTCGCCCTGAACACGAACGTGTTGTTGACGCCCCTCTCTCCCACGACGATGGAGATCTCCGAAGAGCGGATATCCAGCACCGCTGCGCTTTTTCGACCCATAACTACCTCGCTGTGCCCGCGCACGAATTCTCTTTTACTATTATAACAGCACGGGGCGTTCCTGTCAAGAAATCAAGAAGTTTTTTGATATTTTTGCGCCGCTTTTTCTGCATTTTTTGTCATGTGTGCAACAAAAAAGGCGTCTTAGGAAAAGACGCCTCGAAAACGCGTTCAGCGCGTGATCCCGATGTTGATCCTGCCGTCGTCTTTGACGATGCTCACGGTGATCGTCGAAAGGATGCGGTCGGCATCCGTCCAATCGTCCCCCTCCGTTCCCAGATAAACTTTTGTCGCCGCTTCCGCCATCTCGCCCGCGCGTTCCGCGGGATTGAGAAGGACGATCTGCGCACCCTCGCGCATGCGGATGCGGAAGAGCGTCCAGCCCTCGGCGGGCGCTTCCAATGCGACGGAGATCACGTTCGCGCGCACCTCGCCCAAGTGTTTTTGCATCGCGCCGTACACGGCGAGCACTTCACCGAAATGTGCGCCGTCCGCTTTGGCGTTCTCGACGGTGAGCGTGAACCCTTCGAGCAGGATATACCCTTCGGCGGAAGAGACGCTCCCGAGCACGTTCCCGACCTCGTCGAGCACGTGATACGTCCCGTCGCCCGCGGCGACCGCGAACGCCTCCCGCCGCTCCGTGACTTCGACGACGAGCGTCTCGGGATAGTCTTTGCGGATCTCCACGACTTCGAACCGCGGATTCTCCTCCACGACGGCGCGCACCTCGGAAAGATCGAGAAAGGTCGAGCTCTTGTTGAGGAAGCCGTTGAGCTCCTCTTTGAGGGACTCCGCCGCGGCGGCGCCCCGCTCCGTATAGGTACGGAAGGTCGCCTGCACGTACGTGATCGTGAAGATGGCGTTGATGCCCGCCGCAATGACCGCGGCAAGCAGCAAAAATGCGATGATCGTTGTGAGGATAGATCTTCTTTTCATTGGTGACTCCAAGGCTCAGACGCGCACCCGCCGTATCTCGGCGCCCAGCGCTTTGAGCTTTCCGCGGAAATCTGCATACCCTCTGTCGATATGCGAAAGATCGAGCACTTCCGACCCGCCCTCCGCGCCGAGCGCGGCAACGACGAGCGCCGCGCCGCCTCTCAGATCGCCCGCGACGACGGACGCGCCGTGCAGGCGCTTTTGCCCGCGGACAAAGGCGGTGCGTCCCGTGACTTCGATATCCGCGCCCATTTTGATGAGCTCGGGCACGTATTTGAAACGCGTTTCGAACAGATTTTCCACAATGAGCGCGCCCCCGTCCGCCGCGGCGTTGAGCGCCGTCGCCTGCGCCTGCAGGTCGGTGGGAAATCCGGGGAAGGGCATCGTTTCGATACGGCGATTGCATTTGAGCCGCCCCTTGCTCTCGATCCTTATTTTATCATTTTTTGTATGTATTTTGCAACCGTTTTCGCGCAATTTATGTAAAAGCAGGCGAAGATTCTCGGGTGCGAGCCCGCGCGTTTCCACCTCGCCGCCGCAGACCGCGCACGCAATGAGAAACGTCCCCGCCTCGATGCGGTCCTTCATCGGGCGGTATGTCGCGCCGCCGAGCGCATGCACCCCGTCGATCTCGATCACGTCCGTGCCCGCTCCCGCGACGCGCGCCCCCATGCAGTTGAGGAAATTTTGCAGATCGACGATCTCGGGCTCCTTGGCTGCCCCCGCGAGCACCGTGCGCCCTTCCGCCATCACGGCGGCGAGCATGATGTTTTCCGTCGCGCCCACGCTCGGAAAATCCAGCTGCAGCTCCGCCCCTTTCAGCCTGTCGCATTCGCAGAAGATACAGCCGTCCCGCTCGGAGATGCTCACCCCGAGCTGCTTTAAGGCATTGAGATGCAGATCGATGGGTCGAAGTCCGATATCGCAGCCGCCCGGATATGCGATGAGCGCCCGACGAAAGCGGGTCAAAAGCGACCCGATCATAAAGACGGACGAACGGAGCTCCCCCGTGAGACGGGAAGAGATCGCATGATTGGAGGCTGCGGCGCTGTCGATGATGACGTCCCCGCCCGAAAAACGCACCTCCGCGCCCAGCTCGCGCAGGATCTGCGCCATGCACGATACGTCGGAGATGGCAGGCGTATCGCGGATGACGACGCGCTTTTCCGTCAGGATGGACGCGGCAAGCAGCGGGAGGACGGAATTTTTTGCCGCCTGCAAGGCGACGGAGCCGTACAACTTCCGCCCTCCCTCGATCACGTATTTATCCATAATTTCTCCTGTACCGCGGCGGGGTCACCGCCGCACAGTACATTGTATGAGCGCGTGCGTCGGTGTGTGTCTGGACACGCCGTAGACCATCCCCATCCCCAGCATGGTGACGACGAGCGAAGTGTTCCCCGCCGAAACGAGGGGCAGCGGGAGCCCCGTGGGCGGGATGCACCCGCTCACGACGAGCGCGTTGAGCGACGCCTGTACCGCAAAAGCGAGCGTCACGCCGCCCGCAAGCAGATATCCGTAAAACGTCCCGCTGCGCGCCGCGATGCGCAGCCCCCGCCAGACGATGAACCCGATGAGCGCAAACAGCGCGAGCACGCCGAAAAATCCCGTTTCTTCGGCAATGACGGAGAGGATGAAATCGCTCTCCGAAAAGGGCAAAAAACGATATTTTTGGCGGGAATGGAAGAGCCCGACGCCGAACAGCCCGCCGTTGGAGAGCGCATACAGCGATTGGACGAGCTGAGCCCCCTCGCCCTTGGGCGACGCCCACGGGTCGAGGAACGCCGAGAGCCGCTGCAATCTGTACGGCGCGGCGGCGATGAGCGCGGGCACGGCGACGAGTACGGGCAGACAGACCGAAAAAAGCGCCTTTTTGGACGCGCCCGCCAAAAACAGGATGCCGATCATGAGCATCGCCACGCACATCGTCACCGACATGTTGGGTTCGAGCATGATGAGCACGCAGACGGCGAGCCCCGCGCCGAGCACGGGCAGACATCCGCGCAGCGACCCCATGCGCGCGGGGTCTTTTGCAAAATATCCCGCCGCGAAGAGCACGAACCCGAGCTTTGCAAATTCGGACGGCTGTACGGTGACGGGACCAAGCGCGATCCAGCGGGTGGCGCCGTAGCTGCTCTTCCCGAGCCCCGGGACAAATACGAGCGAAAGCAGCGCGAGTGAAATGACAAGCGCCGCGCGCCCGCACCTTTGCAGTTTCCCGTACGGCAAAAAGCTCACGCCGACCATGCAGGCGCCGCCGAGAACAAAGCCTATGAGCTGTTTTTTGAAAAAATAGAACGCATCGCCGTATTGTACGGCGGCGTTGTAGCTGCTCGCGGCGTACACGCACACGACGCCCCAGCCCGCGAGCAGCAAGACGGCGGCAAGAAAGAGAAGGTCGCCTCTCCCCGCGCTATTCCGCGTCCGCGCCATCCTCCCCCCTTTCCCGCCGCAGCGTGCGGAAGAGTTCTGCAAATCGCTCGCCGCGCTGTTCGTAGCTTTGGAAGGCATCGAAACTCGCCGACGCGGGGCTCAAAAGCACGTTCTGCCCGGGGCGCGCCGTCATGAACGCGATACGCACCGCCATATCGAAGGCGCGGCAGAGCGTCACGCGGGTAAAATCTGCCTTGACCGCCGCGTCCAGGATGCGGAAGGCGTTCTCGCCGCAGATGACCGCATGCACCACGCCGCTCTTTTTGAGCGCCTCAAAGAGCGGGGCGTACGAATACCCCTTATCTTTTCCGCCGAGCAGCAGCACGCTCTCCCCCTTGACGCTCGCGACTGCCTTGATCGCCGCATCCACGTTCGTCGCCTTGCTGTCGTCGATGAACGTGACGCCGCCCACCGTGCCGAGCTTTTGCAGACGGTGGCTCACGCCGCTGAAACGCGCGAGCGCCGTCCCGATCGCCTCGTTCCCGACCCCCATCAAGCGCGCGGCGCAGATCGCCGCCAGCGCGTCCGCCGCGTTGTGCTCGCCTTCGAGCGGAAAATCGGAGAGCGAGAGGATGCGTTCGCCGCGAAAATAAAAGGCGCCGTCGCGGACGTATGCGCCGTTCGTCTCCTCCGAAAGCGAAAACCAGACGACGTGCGCGCGCGTTTTTTCGGCAAACGTACGGACG
>CALVPW010000125.1 GCA_944354085.1 uncultured Clostridia bacterium
TGAACGGCTCGAGGCTGTCCTCCATAAAGGAGAAGGTGCAGTAGATGATATGCCAGCCGTAGTCGGTGGCAACGACGACGTAGTTGCCCGCGCCCTGCTTGCAGACGTACTGCGCGGCATACTCGAACTCATCGACGTAGTCCGTATCGCCGATGCTCACGGCATAGCCGAGGTAGGTGTTCAGCCCCGCCGTATCCGTATTGTATGCGAAGGAAAGTTCGTTGACGGCAGAATAGACGACGTTTTCCGCAGAACCTTTGACGAACATGCGGTTGGCGTCGAAGCCGTCCTCGCCAAAGTCGACTTTCCCCTTGTAATAGACGAATTTTTCGTAATCGACGACGGTGTTGCCGTCCGCGTCCTGCTTATAGTATTCGGAAGGCGCGCGGTCAAAATAATTTTCGCCCGTGCGCGCGCCGCTCACCTTATACGACTCGCCGTCGGCGAGCGCGCCCGTTGCGGCTTCCGAACCCAGATACCCCTCCATCTCGGCAATGAACGCGTCGATATCGATGCGGGAAGGCGTCGCCTTGTCGCCCGCGGCGTTCACGGTGCCGTTGTAGGTGTACTTGCCGAGATAGTTGGAGATGCGCTCGTAACGCGCGTTCTCCGAAATGCCGTCCTCGAAGAAGAGCAGGCTGCGGGCAGCGTTCCCGCCCGTATATTTATCGGCGACGGAAGCGCCGTCGAACGAATAGTCGGTCGCGCCCGTGATCCAGCTGCCGCGCTGATCGGTGCCGCGCACGCCTTCCAGGAGCTCCGCGCGCTTGGCAAATTTGTTGCCCTTGGGATCGCCGAAGTCGGCGTCCGCGTTTTCCAGCTCGTTCGCCTGCGTGGTGGAGAACGGGATGAGGATGTTCACGACGTAGCCGTACCCCGCCGCAGGCGCGGTGAGGACGAAGGAATCGTCGCTCATGCCGTCGAGCGCCGTTTCGAAGGTGCTCTCGCTGTTTTGGAACGCCAGCGTCTGACGGGCGAGCGTCGTATCGTATTCCTTTGCCACAAGGCTGCCGCCTTCCGCCGTCGAAAGGGTGGCGACCGCCTCCTGTTCGAACTTTTCGCCGAGCTTTGCGATGATGGCATCCTCGTAAGCGTTGCGAAGCTCGATGGAATAATAGGAGAGCGAGCCGATATCGCTCACGTTCTCGTTGCGGGCGATGAGGTTGTTGGAACGCAGGTTGGCAAGGAAGGTGTTGTAGGCGCGCGTTCTCGTTGCGGGCGTGGAGCCTTCGACCGTCTCGTAGCTGCCGCAGTCCGCCGCCGCGTTGCTGCCCGTATAGACCTTATAGGCGGGATCGTAATAATCCTCGTTCGCCGTATCTACGCCCGTGGGAAGGGTGCGCACCGTCTCCTCGGAAGCAGAGCCCTCCTCGGCGGCGATGATCGCCTCCTCCTGCGTATCGATGGTGTTGTTGAACATGACGCGGGTATTGTACTCCGCGTGCGTTTTTTCTTCGTCGGTGAGGAAATACCCCATGGACGAGAGCGCGTACTGCGTATCGTCATCGGCTTCGGCAACGGCGGCGCGGAACCCGTCCATCGTATACGTTTTCCCCTCCGCATCGCCGTTGGCGAGGAAGTACGTCATCGCATACTGCACATAGAGCGCGCGGTTGCAAAGCGCCTCGGAGATCATCTCGAAGGTATCGTAATACGTCCAGCCGTTCTGCTGCATGGCGGAATACCCCGTCGTGACGAAGTACGCCACCATCTCGAGCTTGGTGATCTCGACAGGGCGGACGACGTCTTTATAAGCGGCGTACTTGCCCCCTTCTGCAAAATCTTCGCTTTGGGAGATATCGACTTCGGCGATGACTTGCGCATAGTCCTTATCGATATTCGTGGATACCAGATCGCAGCCTGCGAAAACGCTGCAACCCAGCGCTGCGGCAAGCGTGACCGCCGCAACTTTCGTGGTCTTTTTCATGATCTACTCCGACAAAAAAACATATGGGCGCGCGGAAAAATGCCGCGGACCGCATGATCTTGTTTATTATATCGTATTTTTGAGAAATTCGCAATGATTTCGCGGTGAAAATCATGCAAAACTTCGCGCGAACTTCAAAAATTTCGTCATGAGCACCATCGTCTTGCCGCCGTCGCCCTGCGGGCGGAAGGTGATGGCGGGCGCGCTCGTCATATCCAGCCCCACGACGGCGCGGTATTTGTCCATGGCGGCGGAGAGCCCCGCGTCGCCCAGCGCGTCCAGCGCGGCGAACGTGAGCGAGCCCCCTTTGCGCCCCACGGCGATCTTGGTCACGCGGAAGGGCGCGGCGTAGCTTTTGAGGACGGCGATCACCAAAAGATTGAGCGTTTCGGGCGGGAGCGGACCGTACGTCTCCTCCATCGAAAGGCATACCCGCTTGTAATCGGCGAGCGTGCGGATCTCGGCGATCTGCTTATAGCAATCCATGCGCCCCGCGTTGGATTCCACGTAGCTTTCGGGGATGAAGGCGGTGGCTTTGATATCCAGCTCGACGCTCTCCTGCCGCTCGCCCGTGATCTCCTCTTTCAAGATCTTGGCGTACAGCTCGTAGCCAACTTTGTCCATGTGCCCGTGCTGTTCGGCACCGAGCACGTTCCCCGCGCCGCGGATCTCCAGATCGCGCATGGCGATCTTGAAGCCCGAACCAAGTTCTGTGAACTGCATGATGGCTTTCAGGCGCTCCGCCGCCTGCTGCGTCATCACCCGCTCGGGCTTGTAGGTAAAATACGCGTGTGCGAGGCGGGTCCCCCGCCCCACTCTGCCGCGCAGCTGATACAGCTGCGAGATGCCGAGCTTATCGGCGTCGATGACGATGAGCGTATTCGCGTTGGGAAGGTCGATGCCGTTCTCGATGATGGTCGTCGTCACGAGCACGTCGTACTGTCCGCGGTAAAAACCGAACACGTTCTTTTCGAGCGCCGCCTTCTCCATCCTGCCGTGCGCCACGCAGATGCGGGCTTCGGGCACGATCTCTTTCAGCCGTCCCGCATAGGAATAGATGCTCTCCACGCGGTTATACAGCAAAAAGATCTGCCCGCCGCGGGCGATCTCCCTCAGGCATGCGTCCCGCACGAGCGTCTCCGTCTCTTCGGCAACATACGTCTGCACGGGCACGCGGGCGCTCGGCGGCGTTTGGATGGTGGAGATATCGCGGATGCCCGAAAGAGAGAGATGCAGCGTGCGCGGGATGGGCGTCGCCGTCATGGTCAGACAGTCCACATCCCGTTTGTAGTTTTTGATCTTCTCCTTGTGTTCGACGCCGAAGCGCTGCTCTTCGTCGAGGATGAGCAGCCCCAGATCGCTGAATCTCACGTCGGACGAGAGCAGGCGATGGGTGCCGATGATAAGGTCGATCTTCCCCGCCGCGAGGTCGCCAAGGATGCGCGCGACCTCCTTTTCGGTGCGGAAGCGGTTGAGGCAGGCGACGCGCACTCCAAAGGGTCCCATGCGCTCGGAAGCCGTGGTAAAATGCTGTTCGCTCAGAACGGTGCTCGGGCACATGAGCGCCGCCTGCCGCCCCGCCAGCACGCAAAGATACGCCGCGCGCAGCGCGACTTCCGTCTTGCCGAACCCCACGTCCCCGCACAGCAGCCTGTCCATCACCTTGTCCGAACGCATGTCGGCGAGCACCTCTTCGGTGGACGCCGCCTGATCGGGCGTATCTTCGTAAGGGAACGCCGCGCGGAATTCGTCCATCTCTTCGAAATAATCGGGAAAGACGTACCCCTTTTTTTCCTGCCGCTCGGCATACAGCGCTTTGAGATCGAACGCGAGTTTTTTTAAGGACGCGCGCACGCGCGCTTTGACGCGTTCGAACTCCCCGCCGCCGATCTTGGAAAGTGTCGGCGTATCGCCTCCCATGTACTTGGAGAGCACGTCCATCTGCTCGACGGGCACGTGCAGAACGTCCCCGTCCTTATAGGCGAGCGAGACGTATTCTTTGGTCCCGTCCGTCGTTTCGATGCGCTGGATGCCCGTCACCCGCCCCACGCCGTACGTTTCGTGCACGGCGTAGTCGCCGATCTCGGGCGCAAAAAACAGATCGCCGCGCTTCTTTTTCAGGCGGCGGGCAGGCGCGCTCCGCGGGAAAAGATCGCCCGCGCCGAGGACGGCGAGCTTGCATTCGTGAAGGATGAACCCGTGCGGGAGCGCGTCCTCACAGACGGCGATCCCCGCAAAGGATACAAGCGACGGTCCCGTCTCGGCGGGCGTGAGATATTCTTCGGTGAGCGTCTCTTTAAGCTTTGCGGCGCGCTCCGAAGTGCCCGCATACAAGATCACGCGGTACCCCGTCTGCCGCCACGCCTTTAAGTCGGCGATGAGATCGGGAAGCGAACCCACGTACCTGCGCGCGGGCGTCGAGGTCATGTTCACGAGTTTGAGCGGCTCAAAAAAGCCCACGCTGCCCGCAAACGTCTGCAAGGCGAGCGTGCGGAAATCGGTGAACGACTGCATGCGGGCGGCGGGCACGTACTGCTCCTTGGAGAACGGGAACACCTCGCCCCCCTTTTCGAGCTCCGCATACCGTTCGAAATGTTCTTTGTACAGTCCTTCGAGCTTATCGCGGATGAGTTTGCATTCGTCAAAAATAAGCAGCGTCTCTTGGGGGAGCAGCGAAAAAAGATCGCCCGCATTTTCCAAAAGCGGCAGCACGAAATCGGTGGGCGCGGTGCGTTCCACCTCCTCCGCAATGGCGTTCATCCGCGAATAGGCGGCAGAAGACGCCGCTTTTTTTGCCATGCCCCGCATGGCGGACACGATGCGCTCGCGCTCGCCCGCCGCATATACGGCGTCCGTCGCCGCCACGATATCCACGGCGGGAAGGAGCGGATAGCGCTCCCCCGTCACCGCGTCGTACGGCTTGATGCTCTCCACTTCGTCGCCGAAAAAGTCGATGCGGACGGGATGCTCCGTATTGACGGGATAGATATCGAGCACGTCGCCGCGGACGGCGAACATGCCCCGCGTCTCGGGCGCGGCATCGCGGACATACCCCGCCGCGACGAGGTCGTCGACGAGCGCGCGCATATCGCGTTCCTGCCCTGCCGCAAGCGAAAATACGGGCAGCTTTTTGGGCACCAATTGGCATACGGCTTCCACGTCGCACACCAGAATATCCGCCCCCGTCTGCCATTCGTACAGGGCGGTGAGACGGCGGAAGAGCGCGTCGCGCGAGCCTGCGCGGCGGAACGTGAGCACCTCGTCCTTGGCGGAAAGCAGCGCCACCCGCTTGCCCGAAAGAATGCGCATGCTCTCCGCCGCGCGCTGCGCCGTGAGCGCATCCGCCGTGATATAGACGGCGCGTCCCTCCGTGAGGGACGCCGTCAGATATTTTTGCGCGTCCGAAACGCCGAAGACCGCCGTCGGCAAGCCGTTTTTGAGGGCTGCGCCCAACAGCGGGAATTCGCCGTTCAGATACTCGTACTTAAAAAACCCTTTCATCCGTTGAACCTGTTCATCACAAGATCGAGCCGCTCCCCTTTCGCGAGCGCCAAAGCCGCCTCCGCCGCGCGGTCGCAGGCGGCGATAAACAGCTCCCGATCCTCCTTTTTGATCTCGGAAAGCACATAACTGATGAGCGGGATGTTGACTTCGGGATCGCGGATGCCGATGCGGATGCGCGCAAATTGCGTGAGCCCCGTTTCGGCGATGACGGAGCGCATCCCGTTGTGCGTGCCCGCGCTCCCCGAAGGGCGGATACGGACATGCCCCTTGGGAAGGTCGTAATCGTCGTAAATGACGACGAGCTCGTCGGGCGAGATCTTATAGCGCGCCATCAGCTGTTTGACCGCCCTTCCCGAGGCGTTCATATAGGTGAGCGGGCGGGCGATCACGACCTTTTCCCCGTTCACGTACCCTTCTGCCACGCTGGCTTCGCACTCCTTTTTTTTGAACTTTGCGCCCAGCATGTTCGCCGCGTCGCCCGCGGCGAGAAAACCCACGTTGTGGAACGTCTTAAAATATTTTTCCTCGGGATTGCCGAGCCCGACGATGAGAAACATGGCTGCCTCCGTTCTGTAAAAAAACGCCGCCGAAGATGGCGGCGCTTTTCGCTCGTGAATATCAGTCGTAGATCTTGCTCATCGGCTTATCGAGATACACGTTCTCGATCGCCGCGGCAAAGATATCTGCCGTGGAGAGCACCTTGATCTTGGGAAGATGCTTCTCCTCGGGCAAAAGGATGGTATCGAGCACGACGAGCTCCTCGATGGGAGACTTTTCGATGCGCTCGATGGCGGGGCCGGAAAGCACCGCGTGCGTGCAGCAGGCAAGGATGCGCTCCGCGCCCGCATCGACGAGCGCCTGCGCGCCCTGCACGATGGTGCCGCCCGTATCGATCATATCGTCCACCAAAAGGCACTTTTTCCCTTCGACGTTGCCGATGATGTTCATGACTTCCATCACGTTGGCGCGGGGACGGCGCTTATCGATGATCGCCATCGGGCAGTTGAGCCGCTCGGCGACCTTGCGCGCGCGGTTGACCGAACCGACGTCGGGCGAGACGACGATAAAGCTGTCGTCCATCTTGTCTGCAAAATAATTGTAGAGGGTGGGCCCGCCCAAAAGGTTATCGACGGGAATGTTGAAAAAGCCTTGGATCTGCGCCGCGTGCAAGTCCATCGTCAGAACGCGGTCTGCCCCCGCCGAAGTCAAAAGATCGGCGACGAGTTTTGCCGTGATGGGATCGCGCGAACGCGCCTTGCGGTCCTGACGGGCATATCCGAAGTACGGCATCACCGCCGTGATGCGCCCCGCCGACGCGCGCTTTGCCGCGTCGATCATGATGAGGAGCTCCATCAGATTGTCGTTGACGGGCGTGGACGTGGATTGGATGATGAAAAGATCGCGCCCGCGCACCGTCTCGGCGATGTGCACGCTCGTCTCCCCGTCCGAAAATTTCCCGACTTCTACGCTGCCGAGCGTCGTATTCAGCTTTCTTGCGATCGCTTCGGCGAGCGGCTTGTTGGAGTTGCCTGCAAACAGTTTGATCTCGTTGCCGTGTGTAATCATGCGTTCTCCTCAGCAGGAATTTTTCTTGCGTACTGCTCTATTATATATGCTTTTGCCGCGTTCGTCAACCGTTCGCGCCCAAAAAAGCCCCTTTGCGAAAATGAATTTTACACGGAACAAAATTTGAGATATTTTCCCATCGGGAAGCTCGCCCGTTCGTCTTTTGCACGGGCGAACGCCCTTTGCGGCAAGAAAATTGATATTTCCCGCGGGAAAATTTATAAAAGCAGGCAAAAGCAGTTGCATTTTCGCCCGATTTGTTGTAAAATAACTTTCGCCTTGCAGAGATGTCTGAGTGGTTTAAGGAGCACGATTGGAAATCGTGTGACGGGGGTGACTCGTCCGGAGGTTCGAATCCTCTTCTCTGCGCCATGTGTGAATAATACGAACTCTTTTTAGGGTTCGTATTATTTTTTGATGCGAAAGCCGACGGGCATCTGCTGTGGCAGATGCCCGTCGGCTTATCCTTTGCGTTTGCGGCGCCGTACGCCTCACAAAAATTTATCGATGGTCTTATTGACCTGCGCCTTGAAACGGTCGATATACCCCGCGACATAGCCTCCGATATCCGTATCCGCATCCATCAAAGGCGTCAGATCCATGTCGTAATTGAGCGCGGAATAGGTGTCGCACGCGTGGCTCGCGGAGAACGTGGCGTTGGCAAGC
>CALVPW010000126.1 GCA_944354085.1 uncultured Clostridia bacterium
TTGAACGCGCGCCCCACAAAAGGCGTTTTGGGCGGGATGTTGTAGTTGATCTCCTTTTCGAAGTAGTCGGCGATCTCGGTGATGGCGGTAAAATCCATCCCGTCCATCGTCCCGCGGAAGCCCGCATATTCCACCGCCATCGCTTCGAGCGGGCAGTTGCCCGTCCGCTCGCCGATGCCGAGCAGCGAACAGTTGACGGCGGAAGCGCCGTACAGCCACGCCGTGGAGGCGTTGGAGACGACCTTGTAAAAATCGTTGTGCCCGTGCCATTCCAGCATCGCGTGCGGGACGCCCGCATAGTGATGCAAGCCGTACACGATGCCCTGCACGCTGCGCGGGAGCGAAGTCCCGGGGAAAGACACGCCGAAGCCCATCGTATCGCACATGCGGATCTTGACGGGGATGCCGCTCTCTTCGGAAAGGCGCATGAGCTCCATCGCGAACGGCACGACGAACCCGTAAAAATCGGCGCGGGTGATATCCTCGAAGTGACAGCGCGGGCGGATGCCGATCGAAAGCGCGCTCTTGACGATCCCCAGATACTGATCGAGCGCCTGACGGCGGGTGAGGTGCATCTTTTTGAAGATGTGATAGTCCGAACAGCTCACCAAAATGCCCGTTTCCGCCACGTTCGCCTCTTTGACGAGCTCAAAATCCTTGGGATTGGCGCGGATCCACGTAGTGATCTCGGGAAATTTCAGCCCCGTATCCTGGCAGGCGCGCAGCGCGTCCTTATCCTTTTTGGAATAGACGAAAAATTCCGACTGGCGCACCAGCCCCTTGGGCCCGCCCAAATGGGACATGAGCTTGTAAAGATCGACGATCTGCCTGACGGTGAAAGGCGACGTGGACTGCTGTCCGTCGCGGAAGGTGGTATCCGTCATCCAGATCTCCTCGGGCATGCAGATGGGCACGTGACGGTTGTTGAAGGCGATCTTGGGGATGGACTCGTAATCGTACAATTCGCGGTACAGTTCGGGCTCTTTTACGTCCTGCAATTCGTAGTGATACTTGGTATCTTCGAGCAGGTTGGACTTGTTGTTGTAACTGATCATAGGCGTTCCCCTGTATATGATTCGCATTATTATACCAAACCCGCCCGAATGTGTCAAGCAAACGGCGGCGGCAGGCATATTTATTCATAAAAAAGAATGTCGCTACGATATTTTTGCATATTTATGCGCAAATACGGAAAGAGAGACCCCGCAAGGGAGCCCCTCTTTCCGAAGATTTATGGAGATTGTCGTGTAGGCTTGGTTGTGTTTTCCGTTTGTGCGGGTTGCTTTTGCGCGGCGCACGACGGACAGCCGCCGCATCCCGCGCAGCCGCCGCAGTCGCACCCGCAGCCGCTCTTCCCGCGCTTTTTGCGAAGGATGGACGAGACGATCACGCCGACGACGATCGCACAGGCAGCGACGATGATCACGATCTCATACCACATCATTTTCTTTCTTGTTCGTCAGCCGCAGCCTGCTGCTGCACGGCTTCCGCGCCGAGATCGGCGGCCTCCTCTTTTAAGGGATGTTTCTTGTTCCAAAGGACGATGGCTGCGACGGCTGCCGCGGCAAGCGCGAGGAAGATGAAACAGGTCCACCACCACGAGCCGATGAGATAGATCGCCGTCGATACGATATATGACGTTGCGAGCCAGAAAAGAAGCGTCCACTTGAATTTCCCTTTGGGAAGTTCCGCCCTTGCCGTCGCGCATGCCGCGAAGCAGGGAATGGTGAGCATGTTGAAGGCGATGAAGGCGATGAGCCCGGGGATGCCGATGCCCGTTCCTTGGATCATTGCCGTGACTTCGGCAACGCCGTCCTCCGTGGAGATGAGCGACCCCGCGACGACCGCGGCAAGCGAACCGAACGTTGCGATGACGTTCTCCTTTGCCACGAGCCCCGTGATGGCGGCGACTGCGAACACCCAACCGAACTCCGTGCCGAGCTGCGAGCCGAAGCCGAGCGGCGTGAACAGCGGCTGGATGAGCATCCCGATGGAGCCCAAAATGCTTTCGCCCATGCGCAGGTTGTCGCCGTCCTCGTTGATGAGGAACTGCCAGCTCCAGTTGAAGCTGGAGAGGAACCAGATGAGGATGGTCGAAACGAGGATGATGGTGAACGCCTTTTTCACATAGTGCTTGGTCTTATCCCACAGGTGCACCATCAGGCTCTGGAAGCGGGGCGCGTGGTATGCGGGGAGCTCCATGATAAAGGGAGGCACTTCGCCGCGCATCGTCGTCGAACGCATCAAAATGACGGTGACGATCGCCGTGCAGATGCCGAGAAGGTACATGCACATGGTGATAACGTCGGCATTGCCGATGCCGTACGCCCCGACGATCGCACCCGCGACCGCCGTGAGGATGGGAAGTTTCGCCCCGCACGAGAAGAACGGGATGACGCGGACGGTGGAGGTACGCTCCTTTTCGTCTGCAAGGGTACGGGTGTTGATCATGGCGGGCAGCGAACAGCCGAAGCCCATGACCATGGGCATGAACGCCCTGCCCGAAAGCCCGAATTTACGGAAGATACGGTCGAGGATAAAGGCGATACGCGCCATATACCCGCTGTCTTCGAGGATGGAGAAGAACAGGAACAGCGTAAGGATCTGCGGGATGAACCCGAGCACCGCGAACACGCCGCCCAAAACGCCGTCCACCACGAAGCTGCCCACCCAGGGTGCCGCGTTCGCACAAGCCATTTCGGCAAGGACGTTGATCCATTCCAGCACCCAATTGAGCAAATTCGTCAAAATGACGCCCGGAGAGAAGACCGCGCCGTCGTAAAAACATGCGAGCAGCGTCACGCCGCCGTTTTCCATATCCATGCCAAGTTCTTCGAGGGTGGGAAGCCCGCCCGCGATCGCACTGATATACAGGAAATCTTCGGCAAACGTGAGATGGAAGATGGCGAACAGGATGACGATAAAGATGGGGATGCCCCAGATGCGGTGCGTGAGCACTTTATCCGCCTTATCGCTCTTTGTCAGTTTCTCGCTCCGCTCCCCTTTCCGATCGTAGGCAGAGGAGTAATTGTTGGCGATATACTTATAGCGCGCATCCGCCACGACGGCTTCGAGATCGGTCCCGAAGGTATCGTCCTTGAAGGTCGCTTTGAATTCGTCTACCATCTTGACGAGCTCGGGGTGCATCTCCGTCTCGATCTCGTCCATCTCGGAAAGTTTGACCGCGTGGAAGAGCGGCGCGCCCACGCCCTGCGCTTTGAGGGCGATGTTCACGTCCTGCACGAGGTGCGCGATGGGCGAATCTTTGAGAACGGTGACCCCTTCGCGCGGCTTGTTGGATACGGAGATCGCCCTGTCCATCAGCTCCTTGATCCCCGCGCCTTTGAGCGCGGAAATGGCAACGACGGGCAGCCCGATCTTTTCTTCCAGCAGCTTCGCGTCGATGGTGTCGCCCGCCTTTTCCACTTCGTCCATCATGTTGAGGGCGATGACGATGGGAACATCGATCTCCATGAGCTGCGTCGTCAGATACAGGTTGCGCTCAAGATTGGTCGCATCGACGATATTGATGACGCAGGCAGGCTTTTCGTCGAGGATGAAATTGCGGGAAACGACCTCTTCGGGCGTATAGGGCGAGAGCGAATAAATGCCGGGAAGATCGACGATCTGCACGGGCTCGGCGCCCTTTTTGTAGGTGCCCGTCTTTTTATCGACGGTGACGCCCGGCCAGTTCCCCACGTATGCCGTGGAGCCCGTGAGAAGGTTGAAAAGCGTGGTCTTCCCGCAGTTGGGGTTGCCCGCCAAAGCAAACTGCTTCATTTTTTCACCTCCATCGTCACGCAAGCCGCTTCCGTCTTACGGAGCGTGAGCTCATACCCGCGGATGGTGATCTCGATGGGATCGCCGAGCGGGGCTTTTTTGCGCATCACGACCTCGGCTCCCGGCGTTACGCCCATATCGAAGAGCCGCCTTCTGATGCGTCCCTCCCCCGCGACGGTGACGATCACGCCCTTCTCGCCGGGGAGGAATTCCTCCAACAACTTTTGCATAGTACGCTATGTACCTCCAAAAAATAGTTACAAATTTGCGTTACGCTACATAAATGTGCGCCGCGACGTTCCTGTCGAGCGCGAGCCTCCCCTCTTTGACGCGGCAGACGGTGCTGCCTCCCGCCGAAGAGAGTACGGTCACCGTCGCGTCCACGAGAAGCCCGAGATTTGCAAGGTGCTTTTTCGTCTTTTCGTCCGCAACGATCTTTACGATCCTGACTTCCCGCCCGATGGGCGCCAATACAAGCGGCATACCGCCATCTCCTTTCCGCCGCCTTCCGCAGCGGTGTTCGCATAGGCGAACTAATCTTCTGAAAAAACTGTTCGCATTCACGAACTACGCGCATATTGTATCACGAAGAAAGCGGGCTGTCAACTGTTTGAACGGCATTTTTTGCAAAAAGTTCGCAATTGCGAACTAAATTTTTTCGGCGATGCGATGCGGGACCGTCCGCCTTCGGATAAGATATACAATATTATAAAAGCGGGCGGCAAACGCCGCCCGACTTTATCTTACGAGATCTTTG
>CALVPW010000127.1 GCA_944354085.1 uncultured Clostridia bacterium
CAGGCTTCTGCCACGGCGCTCTCGACGGCGCTCTCCGCGCTTGCGTCCAAGACGGACGTGGCGGCGGTCGCAGCCGATCTCAAAGCCGCCGCCGAACAGCTCAACGCCGTCAAGGCGTCGGTGGACAGCATCGCCGTACAGGTCTCCGCGGCAGCCGCCGTGGAGGAGGCGAAGACGGAGGGCGCGGCAGAGATCGAGGCGTGGCTGAACGCGTATCTCGACGAGATCTTGGGGAACGAGACGGCAGGGCTCGTCCGCGCGTCGGCGTACACCGCCGAAACGACGGAAGGCGAGCTGTATGCAAGGCTCGTGGAGAGCTTCGGCGAAGACAACGCGGGGCTCGTCCTCAAATACTATAACGAGGCGCTTGCCGCCATCGACGCGGCGGAGAGCGTTTCCGACGTCACGTCTGCCGTATCCACCTTCAAAGCGCAGGTCGCTTCGGTGGAGGCGGCGGCAGGGAACGCGCCTTCGTTCACCGTCACCTATATCCTGCTCGCGGCTGTGCTCGTCGTGGCGCTCGTCGCGCTCTTGGTGCTGCTCCTCAAACGCAGCCCCGCGCCCGCACCCGCATCCGCGCCTGCATCCGAGCCTGCGTCTGAATCGCCCGCGCCCGCCGCAGAAGAGACGGCGGCGGCAGAGGCGCCTTCGGAGGCGGAAGGCGACGTGATCGTGCTGCCCGAGCTCGAAGAAGATCAGGAGCACGTCGTCATCGCGGCGACGACGCGTACCTTCGACGAGGCGTACGAAGCGCTCGACGAGACCGCGCGGAGCCTCTTCGATCGGGTCAAGGCGTACGCGCTCACCAAAGAGGACGCTGCCGAGAGCATGCAGTCGAGCGGCGTGTGCGTCAAGCGCGGCGGCAAGCTCATCGTCAAACTCACCGTACGGCGCGGCAATCCCGTGGCGCTCTTCCGCATCGAGAACGATCTCGTCAAGGATTTCCGCCGCAATGCCGAGTCGCCCGTCAAACTCAAAGTGCGTGCGACCGAGCTCGTCTTGCACGAGGAGGGCGATCTCGAGGCGGCGTACGCGATGGTCGATCTTGCCGTGGAGCAGATCGAGCGCGATATCGAAAACGCCAAGGAACGCCGCAGGGAAGCCCGCCGCGCCCGCAGGCTGCAAAATCAGGCAGCCGCGCAGACGGACGAGACGGATAAGACGGATAAGGAAGACTGATCGGAAACGATCGAATAAAAACGCGAGGACGGCTGTGCCGTCCTCGTTTTTTTGCGCGCTATGGCGCGGGCATAAAAATACGGCGGCGGGAGACCCGCCGCCGTCTTAATTTTGCAGTTTACGCTTTGTTTGCAGAGCCGAGCACGTTCAAGATCTTGTGCTTGACCATTTCCTTCATGTTCGCGCGCGCGTCGCCGAGGTATTGGCGAGGATCGAAGTGCGAAGGGTTCTCCGCCATGTGCTTTCTCACGGCAGCCGTGAACGCGACGCGGAGGTCGGAGTCGATATTGATCTTGCAGACGGCGAGCTTGGCTGCCTTTCTCAGTTCGCTCTCGGGGATGCCGATGGCGTTGGGCATAGAACCGCCGAACTCGTTGACGATCGCGACCTGCTCCTGCGGCACCGACGAAGCGCCGTGCAGCACGATGGGGAAACCGGGAAGGCGTCTTCCAACCTCTTCGAGGATATCGATGCGCAGTTTGGGATCCTGACCGGGTTTGAACTTATACGCGCCGTGCGAGGTGCCGATGGCGATGGCGAGCGAGTCGATGCCCGTTCTCTGGGTGAACTCTTCGACTTCGTCGGGCGAGGTGAACATGGCGTCGTGATCGGCGACGTGCACGTCGTCCTCGATGCCTGCAAGTTTTCCCAGCTCTGCTTCGACGACCACGCCGTGATCGTGCGCGTATTCGACGACCTTTTTGGTGATGGCGATGTTCTCTTCCCAAGGCTTGGACGAAGCGTCGATCATGACGGAGGTGAAGCCGCCGTCGATCGAAGATTTGCAGATCTCAAAATCTGCGCCGTGGTCAAGGTGCATGGCGATCGGGATATCCGTCGTCTCGACCGCAGCTTCCACAAGATGGCGCAAATACACGGGGTTCGCGTACTTTCTTGCGCCGGCGGAGACTTGCAGGATGACGGGGGAGCGGCACTCGTTGGCAGCTTCCACGATCGCCTGGATCATTTCCATATTGTTGACGTTGAAGGCGCCGACGGCGTAGCCGCCCGCATAGGCCTTCTTGAACATCTCGGTAGTCGTAACCAAAGGCATGTGAAACTTTCCTCCAAAAACGGATTTTTCTCAATTATAAAACTTTTTCGCGCAAATTGCAATAGGTTTGCGAAAATTTTCCCTTAAATTCGGGGGTGAAAATTTATGCGGACGGGAAATTTGAAAAAACCGTTGACATCGGCAAAAAAGTGTAGTACAATGATATGCGGAATAAGGCGCTATCCTGCGCCAAGAATAAAGTTTTTCGGAGGAACAAACCAATGGCAAACGTAAAAGTTGCAATCAACGGATTTGGCCGCATCGGCCGTCTTGCATTCCGCCAGATGTTCAACGCACCCGGCTATGAGATCGTTGCGATCAACGACCTTACCAGCCCCAAGATGCTGGCGCACCTTCTTAAATACGATTCCGCGCAGGGCAGATATGCGCTTGCGGATACCGTGAGTGCAGACGACGAAGCAGGCACCATCACCGTTGCCGGCAAGACCATCAAGATCTATAAGGAAAAGGACGCCGTCAACCTTCCTTGGAAGGAACTCGACGTTGACGTCGTTTTGGAGTGCACGGGCTTCTACACCTCCAAGGCGAAGTCGCAGGCGCACATCGACGCAGGCGCCAAGAAGGTCGTCATCTCCGCTCCCGCGGGCAACGATCTGCCTACCGTCGTCTTCTCCGTCAACGAGAAGTCCCTCAAACCCACCGATACCATCATCTCCGCGGCTTCCTGCACGACCAACTGCCTTGCTCCCATGGCGGATACGCTCAACAAGTTCGCGAAGATCAGAAAGGGCTATATGACGACCATCCACGCTTACACGGGCGACCAGATGGTGCTCGACGGACCTCACCGCAAGGGCGATCTTCGCCGTGCGCGTGCGGCGGCGGTCAACGTCGTTCCCAACTCCACGGGCGCTGCCAAGGCGATCGGTCTCGTCATCCCCGAACTCAACGGCGTGCTCGACGGCTGCGCACAGCGCGTGCCCGTTCCCACCGGTTCGTTGACCCAGCTCATCGCCATCTGCGAAGGCGAGGTCAAGGCTGAGGACGTGAACAAGGCGATGAAGGCGGCTTCTTCCGCATCCTTCGGCTACACCGAGGAAGAGATCGTCTCCTCCGATATCGTCGGGATCACCTACGGCTCGCTGTTCGATGCAACGCAGACCAAGTGCATGTCCGTCGGCGACGGCACCACGCTCGTCAAAGTCGTCTCCTGGTACGACAACGAGAATTCCTACACCAGCCAGATGGTCCGCACCATCAAATATTTCGCCGAACTCAAATAAGGCTGTATACCTGCGCCCTTCCGCGATCGCGGAAGGGCGTTTTTTTATCAAAAAAGCCCGCGCTGCGCGCGGGCGTTCACGATCTTTGCGTTATTTTTGCACGGGCGAGCCGCAGTACGGGCAGCGGGGATCGTCGGCGGTGTACGAGAATTTCGCGCCGCAATAGGGGCATTCCGCGGCGTGGGTGCGTTTTTCGGGCGCGCGGTTCTCGTTGAGGACGATCTCGTCGCCCACGCGCTTGTATCCCGTGAGCAGACGCTTGCGGAAGCAGATATCCAGGCGGTTGCGCACTTCCTTTTCGGAGAGGGAGAGCTGCGCGGCGATCTCCTGCACCGTGCACAGGTGCTCTTCGACGATGGCGCCGACGAGGCGGAAGTTCTGATGCGCGGGCGCGTAAGCCAACGTCCACGCGCACGGGCAGCCGTAAAATCCCGTCCCCATCAGGGCGATGCCGACCGCCCACACGGCGGGCATGTGTACGGCGAGCCCCACGCCGAGCATCACGCCGCCCAAAGGCAGGGCGAACGTCAGGCATAACGACAGGATGAGCGCGTTTTTGAGCGCTTTTTTGGCAGGTCGCATATATCGCCTCCGACTACGTTCGTATCATCGTATTCAAGTATAATGCCTGCATGACCGTTTGTCAAGACTGTTTTTCCCCGCATCTTGACATTTTCGCCCGTTTGTGGTATCATGATGGCGTATGAGGCGGAGGCGTGTGCGCCGCCGCGGGAGGAAAAGAAGTGTTTCTCAAAGTCATCGAATGGGCGGCAAGTTCGCCCGATCTCATCGTCTATAAAGTGCCTTTCGAGGGCAATACCATCGAGCGCGGTTCCTCGCTCACGGTGCGCGCGGGGCAGGCGGCTGTCTTTTGCGACAAAGGGCGGGTGGCAGACGTGTTCGGACCAGGCATGTATAAGCTGGATACCGATACCATCCCCATCCTCACCCGTCTGCTTTCGTGGAAGTACGCCTTTGAAAAGCCCTTCAAATCAGATATTTATTTTATCAATACGCAGCAGTTCGTCAACCTCAAATGGGGCACGGCGACGCCCGTCATCGTGCGCGACGCCGACTACGGCGCGGTGCGGCTGCGCGCGTACGGCACGTACGCCTTCCGCGTGAGCGACGCGGGCGTCTTTTTGCAGGAGATCGCGGGCGCATGCGCAAGTTTCCGCACGCAGGAGATCACCGACCATCTGCGCAGTCTCATCGTGACCATGCTCTCGGACGCGCTCGGCGAGAGCGGCGTGCCCGTGCTCGATCTTTCCGCCAATCTCGTGGAGGTGGGCGACGCGGTGCATGCGTCGCTGAACAAGCGCCTCGCCGCGGCGGGGGTCACGCTCACCGCCTTCCGTTTTGAGAGCGTCTCTCTGCCGCCCGAACTCGAAAAGGCGCTCGACGAGAACACCCGTCTCAACATGATGCGCGGCAACATCGACGTATATACGCAGATGGCGCAGGCAGACGCGATGAAAGAAGCGGCAAAGAGCGGCGGCGCGGCGGGTTCGATGATGGGCGCGGGGCTCGGCATGGGCATGGGGATGCAGATGGCGAACGCGTTCGCCGCGGGCGCGGGGGCGCAGCCCGCCCAAAAGGAGCGCCCAAAGGGCGGTTTTTGTCTCGCCTTCGGGGCGGCGGTCACGGCGGGCGCACAATTTTGTCCCGAATGCGGAAGCGCGCTCGCAAAAGTGTGTCCCGCCTGCGGGGCGACGCTGTCCGCGAACGTAAAATTCTGCCCCGAATGCGGAAAAAAGGTCTGAGGAGGCGCGTATGCAGTGGGAGATCGTCGTCATCATCATACTTGCCGTATTGCTCGCCGCGGCGTGCATCGGGCTTTTGGCGCTTGGGAACAAGTACCGCAAAGAAAAGCGGCGCAGCCGTGAAGACGCAGGCTTTGCCGAAGACGTGCGCGTCAAAGGCGGCGTGCGCTATTCCGCGGACGACGCCGTCGAGCGGGCGGGCGAGGCGAACATCACCTTCCGCAAAGGGGACGTGATGCTCCCGCGCGGGGAGACGTTCGTCGCGGCAAAGGGCGAAAAGGTGATGCCGGGGACGTATACCGTGCTTGCCGTGAGCGAGAACGTGCGCGCGTTCAAGCTGCGCGTGGGCGGGCTGGTGCGCAGTTACGAACACGGCGATACCCTCGTGCTTGCCGAAGGCGAGGCGGTGTGCGCCGTCTCCTGCGCGGTCATCCTGCGGTAAAATTCGTGCGGGCGATTTTTGCAAATGCGCGGAAAAATCTTTGACATCTCTTTCAAAACATGGTAAAATCATGTTCGGCGTACGCGAGGAGGATCGCTCTCCACGTTCCCCTTGGCGCTGCGCGACGAAATATCCATAGGAGGGTAAACGCAAATGGAAAAGCAGGAAATCATCGCAAAATTTGCTGCGCACGAGGGTGACACGGGGTCTCCCGAGGTCCAGATCGCGCTTCTGACGGAGCGCATCAACCACCTCAACGAGCACCTCAAAGAGCACAAGCACGACAATCACTCCCGCCGCGGGCTTTTGAAGATGGTCGGCCGCCGCAGAGGTCTTTTGGACTATCTCAAAGCCAAAGACATCGAGCGGTACAGAGCGGTCATCGCTGCGCTTGAGCTGAGAAAATGAGCTTGGAAGGGGAGCGGTCTTTTGCCGCTCCCTTTTTTAAGTTTTTCCGCGGGTTTTTTGGCAAAAATCGCGGAAAAAAGTACGCTTTTCCGCCGTCGGGGCGGTGAGCACAAGAACTTAGGTGTTAAGATAAGGAGATAAAATTTTATGAACTACCAGGAATTCAGAACGCAGGTCGGCTCGCGCGAGGTCATCGTCGAGACGGGCAAGTACACGGAGCAGGCGAACGGTTCGTGCGTCGTGCGCTGCGGGGAGACCGCCGTCATGGTGACGGTGTGCATGTCCAAGACCCCGCGCGAAGGCATCGATTTCTTCCCGCTTCAGGTGGACTACGAAGAGAAAATGTACGCGGTCGGCAAGATCCCGGGCGGCTTCAAGCGCCGCGAGGGCAGAGCGAGCGATAAGGCGATCTTAACGGCGCGCCTCATCGACCGTCCGCTCCGTCCGCTCTTCCCCAAGGGACTGTTCAACGACGTGGTCGTCGTCGCCACCGCGCTTTCGGTGGAGCCCGACGTCGCGCCCGAACCCCTTGCCATGATCGGTTCCTCCGTCGCGCTGGCGATCTCGGATATCCCTTGGGCGGGTCCCACGGGCTCCGTCGTCGTCGGGCTCGTCGACGGGGAGTACGTCATCAATCCCGACGCCGCGCAGCGTGAAAAGAGCACCATCCACCTCAACCTTGCGGGCACGCGCGACGCCATCCTCATGATCGAGGCGGGCGCGGACGAAGTCTCCAACGACGAGATGGTGGGCGCCATCATGTTCGGGCACAAGGAGATCAAAAAGATCTGCGCGTGGATCGAGGACGTCATCGTTCCCGCCGCGGGCAAAGAAAAACAGCACATCGAGCTGTACCACATCCCCGAAGAGCTCGACGCCGCCGTCCGCGCATACGGGTCGGACAAGCTCGACTGGGCGCTCGAGACCTTTGACCGCGCCGAGCGCGAAGCGCGCCAGGACGAGGCGGAAAAGGACATCCTCGCGCATTTTGCAGAGATCTATCCCGATCAGACGCGCGAACTCAAAGATTCCATCTACTATCTCACCAAAGAGAAGGTGCGCGCCAAGATCTTCGATAAGGGCATCCGCCCCGACGGAAGAGG
>CALVPW010000128.1 GCA_944354085.1 uncultured Clostridia bacterium
GGGCGTGCTCTTCTACAACACGCTGTTCGACGAGAACGCGAGCTGCCACTTGGCGCTCGGCAGAGGCTTCACAAACTGCGTGAAAAATTTCGAGGACAAGTCGCAGGAAGAGCTGCACGCGATGGGCATCAACGACAGTATGATCCACGTCGACTTTATGATCGGCTGCAAGGACATGGAGATCACGGGCGTGACCACAAAGGGCGAGCGTGTCGCCATCTTCAAAAACGGGAACTGGGCATTTTAAGTTCGGGTGCGCGCGGGGCGTTTATTTTGCCCCGCGCGCGGGTATATATCAAAGGATAAAACTTTAAGAGGCAGATCTATGATCAAGATCGATATTTTTTCGGGCTTTTTGGGCGCAGGGAAAACGACGCTCATCAAAAAACTCATCCGCGAAGTGTATAAGGGCGAGAACGTCGTCCTCATCGAGAACGAATTCGGCGAGATCGGCGTGGACGGCGGCTTTTTGCAGGACTGCGGCATCCGCATCACCGAGATGAATTCGGGCTGCATCTGCTGCACGCTGGTGGGCGATTTTGCGCGCGCGCTCCAAGAGGTCGCCGCCAAATACGCGCCCGACCGCATCGTCATCGAACCTTCGGGCGTGGGGAAACTTTCCGACGTCATCCGCGCCGTACAGCACGCGGAAGTCAAGGGCGCGCAGCTCAACGCCTTCTGCACGGTGGTCGACGCCAAAAAGTGTAAAATGTATCTGAAGAATTTCGGCGAATTTTTCCTCGATCAGGTGGAAAACGCAGGCTGCATCGTCCTTTCGCACACGGGCGACGAAAAGAAGGTGGAGGAAGCCGTCCGCCTTCTCCGCGCGCACACGCAGGCGACTATCGTCACCACCGATTGGCAGGCGCTCAAAGGGGAAGACCTGCTCGCCGCCATCGAACAAAAGGACAGTCTCGAAGCCGAGCTCGCCCGTCTCGCCGCGCAGGCGCACGACGAGCACGCGCACGGCGAGCATTGCCATTGTCATCATCACGACCACGAGCATGACCACGACCATGATCATGAACATGAGCATGATCATGAACATGACCATGAACATGACCATGAACATCATCACGATCACGGGCATGAATGCCATCACGACCACGAGCACGGACATCATCATGCCGACGAAGTCTTCACGAGCTGGGGCGCGGAAACGGGAAAGGTCTTCACCAAAGAGGAGATCGAAGAAAAACTCGCCGCGCTCGGCACGGGGCGGTACGGTCAGGTCCTGCGCGCCAAGGGCATCGTCGACGGCGGCGATATGTGGTATCATTTCGACTACGTGCCCGAAGAGGCAGATATCCGCACGGGCGCGGCGGCAGTCACGGGGCGGCTGTGCGTGATCGGCTGCGGCATCGACGAGGATGCGCTCAAAGCGCTGTTTTTGGGGTAAGTTATGCAGGAGATCCCCGTTTACCTGTTCCTCGGCTTTTTAGAGGCGGGAAAGACGAAATTTATCCAGGAGACCTTCGAAGACGAACGCTTCGATTCGGGCGAGCGCACGCTGCTTCTCGTCATGGAGGAGGGGGAGGAGGAGTACGATACCTCCCGCTTTGCCGTGCGCGACTATGCGGTGGAATTTGTGGACGGCGACGAGATCACGCTTGACAATCTCGAGCGCCTGCAGGAAAAGCATAAGGCGGAACGCGTCGTCGTCGAATATAACGGGATGCGCCCGCTGCAGGACTTTTTCGACGCCATGCCCGACGGTTGGGCGATCGCGCAGGTCATGACGTTTTTCGATGCGACGACCTTTCTTACCTATAATCAGAACATGCGCCAGCTCGTGTTCGATAAGGTCCAGTACGCCGATATGGTGGTCTTCAACCGCTTCCGCGGCGAATACGAGAAAGAGACGTATCATAAGATCGTCCGCGGCATGACCCGCCGTCCGGGGATCGTATACGAATATCTCGGCGGTAAGGCGGAATACGACGAGATCGTTGATCCGCTCCCGTACGATATCAACGCGCCCGTCATCGAGATCGAGGACAAGGATTATGCCTTTTTCTACCGCGACCTCGTGGAAGAGACGCAAAAATACGACGGCAAGACCGTTCGTTTCAAGGGGCTAGTCGCCGTCGATAAAAAGATGAAGCAAGGCACGATCGTCGTCGGACGGCATATCATGACCTGCTGCGAAGCAGATATCGCATACAGCGGGCTGGTGTGCCTGCATACGTCCGCGCAGACCTTCCATACCCGCGATTGGGTGACGGTAACGGCGAAGATCGAGATCGCCTATCACAAGATCTACGGACAGCGCGGTCCCGTCCTCAAAGCGAGCGAGATCGTATCCGCCGCCCCGCCCGAACAGGAACTCGCAACGTTTTATTAAAATCGTCTCAAAAGCCGCGATGCGGCTTTTTTCATTTTCCTGTTGCGATCTGTGCAAGAATATGTTATAATCTTTATGTTCTGTCGATCACGATCTTTATGATCGCAGCGGAGAGGGGCGTATGAGGTCAGTGCGGAAGAAAAAATTTTGCGCCATGCTTTTGTATGCGATCGCCGTTTTGTTTGCGGCAGTTTGTATGTTTGCTGCCTGCGGGCAAAAGCACGAACATGTCTATATCGACGGCAAATGTGCGTGCGGCGCGCTCGACGAGGATTATACGCCGCCCAAAGACCGCTTTATCGGCAATGTGTTTCAGATCGTCACCAAAACACTCGGCGGACAGGTCTATGCGAGGGGTTCGGGCGTCGTCATCAATTCGGACGGATGGTTCATCACGAACAGCCACGTGATGGAGGGCGCTTATTATGCCGACGCATATTTTGAGATCCCGAATGCGGAGAGCGGCGAATCGGTAACGCGCCTGAAGATCGCGCAGGCTGCGGTCGACGATCCCGCAAAGGATTTTTTCATCGGAAAGATCGGCGGGTATGAAGCGATCGCTTCCTATTATCGTAAGATGGATTTTACCACCGAACACGAGGTCGGAGGAACGACTTTTGCGATCGGATATCCGAACGGAACGCCGTTTATGGAGATACATCGCGGCGTTGAATTGCCCGAAGTTCCGTATTTTCCCGATAAATTGAACGGCGTTTCCTATATCGGAACGACGAGTTATTTTGCATCTGGCAGCAGCGGCGGGATCTTGCTGAACGAAGATCTTCAGATCATCGGCATTACGACGGCGCAGATCCTGGTGGATGACGAATGGGTCAAAGCAGCCGTATCTGTTTTCAACTTTCAGAATGAATTAAATAAGATCCCCGCATATACGCTGTACGATTTTACACAATTCATGCATGCCGACGAGATCGCATATATCCGTTTATTTGAACAGATCGCAGCGCGCACGGATGTGCTCTCGTCCGTCGATGAGAACGGGTACATCGGCTATCTGATCAAAAAGAAGGGGGAATCTGTCAACGAAGATGCGATCGCATATACATACGAAGCGCAGTACTACTTTGCCGAAGACGGCGGCATGATCATAGAATACGTTTATCATTGGGAAAACGGCGACGCGCGCACGACCGCGCTGTACGGCTATTGGTCGCCGCTGTTCGGATTTGACGACCTGCAATACGCATTCCGATACGAATGGGCAAGCGGCACATATTATTCTGTCGCATCGCAGGATATCAACTATTCCGAAAATATCGATCTGACGTTGAACGAATACACCGTCGAGCATTCCTACGCATATTCGGTCACGGAAGCGGATATCGGCTATGCAAAAGAACAGTTCAATGTGCTTTACGAGACGCTCAAGAAGATCTTTGAAAGCGGGATCGCCTGACCGTGCATTTTTGCGGTATAAATCACCGCTGTAAGCGTATTTTTTTCATTTTCGATATTTACAATTGCAGATTTGTATGATATAATAAATTTGATAAGAGACGATGGGGGGCGGAACATGAAAACGCTTGTCGTATATTATTCGTATGGCGGAAATACGCGCGCCGTTGCAAAGCGCATGGCGCAGTCGCTGCGCGCCGATCTTATGGAGATCCGCACGCTCAAAACGTATCCCGACGATTACGACGTGCTTTTAAGTCTTGGCGAAAAGGAAGTCAAGAGCGGATATATGCCGCAGATCGCGCCGCTCACCTACGATGCGAACGAATACGATACGATCGTCATCGGCACGCCCGTGTGGTGGTCGACGTTTGCGCCCGCCGTCAAAAAGTTTTTGTCCACCGTCAAGTGGAAGGGGAAAAAGGTATTTCCCTTCGCCACCCACGGCGGCGATCTCGGACATACGCCGAGCGATCTTCGCAAAGCCATGCGCGGCGCCGTCGTATCGCCCGTCCTCGGGATCCGCTTCGAAAACGGCGTGCAAGTCACGGAAGAAGGAGATATCAGAGAATGGATGGCAGAGATCGGATGATCGAGCCCGCATTGCAAGAACGGCTGAAAGCGTCCTACGGGGCGCTTTTTTCTGCGGTCGAAGCGGGGCTTTCGGCGCCGCATTGCGTCACGCTGCGTGCAAATACGCTGAAAGCGAGCGCCGACGAGGTCGCAGACGCACTCTCTGCGGCAGGGATCGGATATGAGCGCGTCTCATGGTACGAAGACGCGTTTCGGTTACCGTGTGCAACGGAGGATGCCGTACGCGCGCTGCCCTTATACGAGGCGGGAAAGGTGTATCTGCAAAGCCTTTCGTCCATGCTGCCGCCGCTCGTTTTGCAGCCGCAGGCAGGGGAAAATATCCTCGATATGACCGCGGCGCCCGGCGGGAAGACGACGCAGCTTCTGGCGCTTTCCAAGGGGAAAGCGCTCATCACCGCCTGTGAACGCGACAACGTGCGTTTTGAACGCCTGCGTTTTAATCTCGAACGGCAGGGCGCAGCGCGCGTGAACGCATTGCACCGCGACGCGCTCACGCTCGACGATGCGCTGCGCTTCGATAAGATCTTGCTCGACGCGCCCTGCACGGGCGCGGGCACGGTCGGCGCGCGCGTCACGCAGGGCTATCTCGAAAAGTGTGTCCGCGCGCAGAAAAAGCTCATCCATAAGGCGCTCCGCCTTCTCAAAAAAGGCGGAACGCTCGTCTATTCGACCTGTTCGATCTTCCCCGAAGAAAACGGGGGCGTCGTCGAAGAAGCCGTAAAATGCGGCGCGAAAATCGTACCCGTCGAAGCATTTGACGTCCCGCGTCTTCCATCCCCGTCGGGAACGCTCACCGTGATGCCGACCTGCGATCACGAAGGGTTCTTCGTTGCCAAACTCACAAAATAAAAACGCCCCGCACGGGGCGTTTTTTCAAAATAGCGAGAGCTGCGTACCGTCGTTTTTCAAAAGGCTGATCTGCCTGCCTTCGATGAGCTCGTCCGCTTCCGTCAGATGCCCGATCAAAAGCGGGGAGTGCGGGTCGTGCAGGCGCATGTTTTCGCGCACGGCTGCCTCTGACTTGTTTGCATAGCAGTATTTACAAAAGTTCGGACAGGTATCGTACCAACCGATATCGCGGCTCTCCATGCACAGACAGCCGCGCCGCAGTCCGTTGTGTTTGACGTCGCGGAAAGCGCAGTGGTTGGCTGCGCCCAATGCGGAGAGCGTCACGCAGCCTTCTGCAGCGATGCCGAACTGCGGGAAGGTGTCCCGCGTCGAGCATGTTTGCAGATGCAGACGATGGCGCGCGGCGATGGCTGCCATCCCTTGGGCGGCGCGCACCTTTTGTTCTTGGGAGGGTGGGACGAGACCCGGCATGTTCTCGCGCAGCTTTGCATACATCTCCACAAAACTGAAGATGCAGCGCGAAACATAGGGCGCGAGATTTTCGCAAAGATAGGCGAACGTCTCCAAATGCCGCTCCACGGGATAGGTCGGCGTGAACAGGACGGGATCGTACCGCCACGCGAGTTTTTCCCGCCCGACGCGCTTCGAGAGCGCCTGCAGCGTACGGATGCTCTCCGCAAGGTCGGGAACGTTGGGTTCGATGTCCTTCCCGTACGCGGTGATCGTATAAAAGAAATAGGTGCGGTAGCGCGCGGTGATCGCGTCCAGCTTTTCCAGCATGGGCGCGTAATTTTTTGAGCAGAAAAGCACGGCGTCGATCTTATCGGGTGCAAGATCGTAGCGGACGACTTTTTGCGGGAAAAGGGGATTGCGCGTGTATACGTATCCTTCACGGAAGCGTTCAAGCATCCAATCTCCGTAGTGGTTGACGATATCCGTCCGTGCGCCGACGTTCAAAAGCATAGTTCCTGCCGCCTTTTTAACCTATATGATATATGCTCTCGCATTTTTTTCTTACAATATACTGATTTTTCGTATAGAAATAACCGCTCCGCAAAGCGGAACGGTTGGTGAGAAGTCTACGCACGAAGACCAAACGTTCTTCTCTGTCAACGCGGAGATCCCGTTGCTTCCCCTGACAGGGGCTGGTGGTCTTTGATAGTATAGCATGGTGAGGTGAATATGTCAACTGTAAATTATAGTTTGCGGCATAATGATTTGTAATGATTGACAACTTGCCTATGTACTTAAAACGCTCGCAAAAGGCTTCGTCGGCGGGAAGGGGGTTCTGTCCCATTCGTGCTCTATAGAAGCCGCCTCCTCGCACGGGGTCGAATGAATTTTCGCCCCCGTCACTCAGCACGTAAAAAACAGGCAGGCACCAAAGTGCCCGCCTGTTTTTTTGGTGCCGCTGATTTCTCGTACCGTCGAAGGCTTCGTCGGCGGGAAGAGGGTTCTGTCCCTTTTGTGCTCTACAAAAGCCGCCTCCTCGCACGGGGTCGAATGAATTTTCGACCCCGCCACTCAGCACATAAAAAACAGGCAGGCACCAAAGTGCCCGCCTGTTTTTTGGTGCCGCTGATCGGGGTCGAACCGATACGGTATCACTACCACAGGATTTTGAGTCCAGCGCGTCTGCCAATTCCACCACAGCGGCAAAAGATGATACGATTATAGTATAATTGCGTGGAAAAAGCAAGTGATTTTTATCTTTTTCTTGCAAAAAACTCCAAACCGTGCTACAATAGCGGTATGGATAAACTTGTTCTCATTGACGGAAACAGCCTTTTGAACCGTGCCTTTTATGCGATGAGCGTTTTCACGACGAAGGACGGCTTGCCGACGAACGGGGTGTTCGGATTCGTCAAGCTGCTCTTTAAGATCGCCGCAGACGAAAAACCCCGTTATCTTGCGGTCGCATTCGACGTGCACGCGCCGACCTTCCGCCATAAGATGTACGACGGTTATAAGGCAACGCGCAAGCCCATGCCGGAAGAACTGCGCGTACAGGTGCCCGTCCTCAAAGACCTGCTCCGCGCCATGAACGTATGCATGGTGGAAAAAGAGGGGTACGAGGCAGACGATCTCATCGGAACGCTCTCCAAAAAATTCGAGAACGTACAATCGCTCATATATACGGGGGACAGGGATTCCTATCAGCTCATCGACGAGCGCGTGAGCGTATGCTTTACAAAACGCGGCGTGAGCGATCTGGAACGGCTGACGAACGAAAATTTTGCCGCGCACGAGGGGATCGTGCCGCGGCAGGTCATCGAACTCAAATCGTTGATGGGGGACAGTTCGGATAACATCCCGGGCGTCAAGGGCGTCGGTCCCAAGATCGCGCTCACGCTCCTGCAAGCCTATCACGATCTGGACGGCGTGTACGCGCACCTTGACGAGATCCCGCCTTCCGTCAGCGCAAAACTTGCCGCGCATGAGGCGGAAGCCCGCCTTTCGCACACGCTCGCGACGATCGATACCAACGTGCCGCTCGCGCTCACGCTCGAGGACTGCGCTTTCCGTATCCCGTTTCCGCAGGCGGCGAAAAAAGCGTTCGCCGATCTGGAATTCCGCTCTCTGTTAGACAGCGATCTCTTCGAAAAAAGTGCGCCTTCCGCCCTTGCAGCGCGCAAATGCACGGCAGAAGATGTTCCCGATATCATCACGCAGGTGCGAGATATCGAACAATTTGCGCTCTGTTTCGAAGGGGATGGCGTGCACCTTGGATTTGACGAAAAGGAATATATTTTCCCGCTGAGGGATAATTTTTTGCAGCCCGGTTTTTTCCCCGAAGAGCTCAAAAAACTCTACGAAGCGTTGTTCGCGCGCGGCAAATGCGCTATTCTTGCCGACTATAAAGCCGTCGCACATCAGATGGACGCGGTCGGCGTCACGATAAGCAGTCGCGTGGAGGACGTCGTGCTGCTGCGCTATCTCATTGATTCCAACCAGCGCACTTCCGACGCGCGATCGTTTGCGCAGGATCAGGCGATGCCCGAAGAGCTTTGCGCCTGCGCGCTGCTGCGCGCCTATCGGGAAGCTGCCGAAAAGACGCGCGGCACGCCCGAGGAGGCGCTTTACCGCGATCTAGAACTTCCGCTCTCCTCCGTCTTGCTCGACATGGAGCGCACGGGAGTGCGGGTGGATATGAGCAAATTCGCCGTTTTTTCGGATACCTTTAAGGG
>CALVPW010000129.1 GCA_944354085.1 uncultured Clostridia bacterium
TCAAACGGAGCAGATCATGCATAACTGTATTCGCATCACAGACGATCTATACTATCTCGGCGGCAACGACCGCCGCCTTGCGCTGTTCGAGAGCGCGTATCCCATCCCGCGCGGCGTTTCTTATAACGCCTATCTTCTGACGGACGAGAAGACGGTGCTCTTCGATACCGTCGATCACGCCGTTTCCGACGTATTTTTTGAAAATCTCGCCCACGCGCTGGACGGGCGGACGCTCGATTATATCGTCGTGCATCACATGGAGCCCGATCACTCGGCGACGTTTGCCCGCGTGATAGAACAATACCCGCAGGCGGTCGTCGTCACCAACCAAAAGGTGGCGGTCATGCTCAAAAATTACTTCGGGTTCGAGGGGAACGTGCACCTCGTCAAGGAAGGGGACGTCCTTTCGGTGGGCAAGCGCACGCTCAGCTTTGTGTTCGCGCCCATGGTGCACTGGCCCGAAGTCATGTTCACCTATATCCCCGAGGACGGGACGCTCTTTTCCGCCGATGCGTTCGGCACGTTCGGGGCGCTCCCCGGGAGCGTGTTTGCGGACGAGGTGGACTTTGAGCGCGACTTTTTGGACGACGCGCGCCGCTATTACTTTAATATTGTCGGCAAATACGGCGTGCAGGTCACGAACGTATTAAAAAAGGCGGCGGGGCTCAAGATCGGCCTCATCTGTCCGCTGCACGGTCCCGTATGGCGCAAAGATCTTGCGTGGTATCTGGAAAAATACAGCACGTGGAGCGCGTACGCGCCCGAAGAGAAGTGCGTGGCGATCTTCTACGCCTCGGTGTACGGCCATACGCAGAACGCGGCGGAGATCCTCGCTTCGGCGCTCGCCGCGGGCGGCGTTAAGACGAAGGTCTACGACGTTTCCGTCACGCACGTGAGCGAACTTCTTGCGGAGGCGTTCCGCTGCTCGCACGCGGTGTTCGCGGCGACGACGTATAACAACGGCGTGTTCGTGAGCATGGAGAACTTCCTGCACGATCTCAAAGCGCACGCCTATCAGAACAGGAAGTATGCCGTCGTGGAGAACGGCTCGTGGGCGCCGCAGGCGGGCGGGCTGATGGAGGAGATGCTCTCTTCCTGCAAGAACATGACGCGGCTCGGCGAAAAGGTCACGGTGCTCTCCGCCGTCAACGAGGGGAGCAGGGACGCGCTCATGGCGCTCGCTGCGGCGATCGTCGCCGATTTTCATTCGTAATCTGCCCGAAAGGGGTTTTGGAGGTTTGTTTTATGGCAAAGTATGTATGCACGGTCTGCGGCTACGTTTACGACGAAGCGACGGGCGATCCCGATAACGGCATCGCGCCCGGCACCAAGTGGGAGGACATTCCCGACGACTTCACCTGCCCGCTTTGCGGCGTCGGCAAGGAAGACTTCGAGAAAGAGGACTGACAAGGCGCTCCCCGCTTGCAAAGCGGGGAGATTTTTTATCCTGCGGGGCGTGACGGTTTGGTGAATTTTCGTCCGATATGGTTGAAACGCGCCCGTTTGTGTGATAAATGATTGGATGCTCCCGCCTTTGCGGGGCAGGAGGTACAGTATGGATGCTTACGACGTGAAGATCTTATCCGTGATCCCCATGCGGACGCAGGTCGTGTTCCCCGATACGACGGTGGCGTTCGATGTTGGGCGCGGGCTCTCGCTCGCGGCGGTGGAACGCGCCGACGCCAACGATAAATACGTGTTCATCACTCGCCAAAGCGACGCTTCCAAGGAATTTCCCGAGGCGGAAGATCTGTGCAACGTGGGGACGGTGGCGGTCATCCGTCAGGCGACCCGCCTCCCGGGGGACAGGCTGCGCGTGTTCGCGGAGGGGCTTTACCGCGCCCGCGCCCGCGATTTCCGTTTGGAGAGCGGATACATCTACGCGGTGACCGATCCGCTCGCCGCCGAGCACGGCGACCCGACGTTGGAAGAGGCGTATTTCCGCACGGCAAAGGCGCTCGTCAAGGATATTTTGGGCGGCGACAGCAAGTTCGCAAAGGAACTGGACGCGGCGCTCGTGGGCATTGCCGATCCCGATACGTACATCAACGTGTGCGCCCATCAGATGCGCCTCAAAGATACCGTCAAACAAGAACTTTTGGAGGAGACAGACCTCATCCGCCGCCTCCGCCTCTTCGAACAATGCTTAAACACCGAGCTGGAGATCGGGCGGCTGGAACGCAAGATCGCGCAGGACGTGCGCCGCAACATCGATAAATCGCAAAAGGAATACTTTTTGCGCGAGCAGCTCAAAGCCATCCATGCAGAGCTCGGGGACGACGTGGAGGAGAACGTCCGCCTGCGCGAAAAGATCGAAGAGAAGGGGCTCCCGGACGCGGTCAGAGAAAAGTGCCTTACCGAACTTGCCCGCATGGACAAGATGCCGCCCTCTTCGCCCGAATATACGGTGCTGCGCAATTATGCGGATTGGATCATCGATCTTCCCTGGCACGAAGAGACGGAGGATACCGCCTCGCTCACGGACGTGGAGAAGGTGCTCAACGCCGACCATTACGGGTTGGAAAAGATCAAAGAACGCGTGGTGGAATACCTTGCCGTCCTCAAACTCACGGGCGAGCTCAAAGCGCCCATCCTGTGCCTCGTCGGCCCCCCCGGCGTCGGCAAGACGAGCGTCGCCATGTCCATCGCAAGGGCGCTCGGCAGGAAATTCGTGCGCATGAGCCTGGGCGGCGTCAAGGACGAGGCGGAGATCCGCGGGCACAGGCGCACCTATATCGGCGCCATGCCGGGGCGCATCATCTACGAGATGAAGAACGCCAAGTGCGTCAACCCCGTCTTTCTTCTGGACGAGGTGGACAAGATCTCCTCGGATATGCGCGGAGATCCCGCGAGCGCGCTTTTGGAAGTGCTCGATCCCGAGCAGAACGCGACCTTCCGCGACCGCTATCTCGAAGTTCCCTACGATCTTTCCAAGGTCATGTTCATCGCCACGGCGAACACGCTGGATACCATCCCCGGACCGCTGCGCGACCGCATGGAGATCATCGAGCTCTCGGGCTATACGCCCGACGAGAAGGAGGAGATCGCAAAACGCTACCTCGTCCCCAAAAAGCGCAGGGAAAACGGTTTGAACGAGCAGAACGTCCGCTTTACCGACGGGGCGATCTCCGCCATCATCGACGGATATACGATGGAGGCGGGCGTGCGCTCGCTCGAACGCACCATCGGCACGGTATGCCGCAAAGCCGCCGTGCGCATCGCCAAAGGGGAGGCGGAGAACATCGTCGTGACCAAACAGAACCTCGAAAGTTATCTGGGCGGCAAGCGCTTCTTCAAGGAGGACGAGATGCTCGAGACCGACGAGGTCGGCGCAGCCACGGGGCTCGCGTGGACGGCGGTGGGGGGCGTGCCGCTCACCATCGAAGTCTCCGCCATGCAGGGCAAGGGGGATATCCTGCTCACGGGCAAGCTGGGCGATGTGATGAAGGAATCTGCCCGCGCCGCCATCAGCTATATCCGCGCTCATGCCGAAAAATACGGCATCGAGGACGCGGCGTTCGAGCATAAGGATATCCATATCCACATCCCCGAGGGCGCGACCCCCAAGGACGGACCTTCGGCGGGTATCACGATGGCGACGGCGATCCTTTCGGCGTTCACGGGGCGCCCCGTGCGGCGCGACGTCGCCATGACGGGCGAGATCACCCTCCGCGGCAAAGTGCTGCCCATCGGCGGGCTCAAAGAAAAGGCGATGGCGGCGAACCGCATCGGCATCCGCGACGTCATCATCCCCGAAGAGAACAAAAAGGACGTGGAGGAGATCCCCGCCAACGTCCGCAAAAATCTGCATTTTATCTGCGTGAACAACATTGACGACGTGTTCCGCAACGCGGTGACGCAATGATACAGATCAAGAGCGCCTCGTTTTTGACGAGCGCGGCAAAGGAAGAACAGTTTTTAAGACCGCAAAAGCCGATGATCGCCGTCTGCGGCAAGTCGAACGCGGGCAAGAGCACGCTCATCAACCTTTTGGCGGGGCAAAAACGGCTCGCCAAAACGAGCGCCGCGCCCGGGAGGACGCGCCTCGTCAATTACTTTGACTTTGGGGCGTTTTGGCTCGCAGATCTTCCGGGGTACGGCTATGCCGCCGTCTCCAAGGAGGAGCAGGCGAAGTGGGGCAGGACGCTGGAAGCCTTCTTCGCCCGCAAGGAGGACGTGACGCATGTGTTTTTGCTCTCGGATATCCGCCGCGATCCTTCGGCGGACGATATGCAGATGGTCTCCTTCCTCGTCTACCACGCCATCCCGTTCACAGTGGTGGCGACCAAGTGCGACAAGCTCTCGCGGATGAAGACGAAGGAACGCGTCCGCGCCGTGGCGAACGCCTTTTCTTTGGGCGCGGGGAACGTGATCCCCGTTTCGGGACTGACGGGCGAGGGGAAGGATGCGCTCCTTGCCCGTATCGCACAGGTGATCGGTGCGGAGTGACGCGCGGCAATATAAAAACAGGCGGCTCTGCCGCCTGTTTTTGCGTTTTGCGGCGGCGTCGGCATCAGATACATTGTACAGTATTTTTAAGTTACATCTTGACTACCGCGGCGAAATGTGCTATACTGTAAGGGAGCAATACGAACACGATCAAAAGCGGAAACCGGGACGTTCATGCTTTGTTGAAGTCCTTGCCCGTGCCACCCGGCACGCGCTGCGGACTTCGCCTCGCCTTATCGCCCGTCTTGCCGTTTTTGATTGCTTCGCACTTTTTGCGGCAAGATTTCGGGATGAATTGCCGTGAAGAGGAAGCAGCCATATCCG
>CALVPW010000130.1 GCA_944354085.1 uncultured Clostridia bacterium
ACCATCACCTACGTTTTGGGCGGCGGCACGAATGCAGAGGGCAACGTCACGCAATATACCATCGAGAGCGATGCGATCGCATTCGCGGCGCCCGTGCGCGAAGGGCACGACTTTATCGGCTGGTTCACCGACGAGGCGGGCGGCGAAGCCGTCGAGGGCATCCAAGCGGGCAGTACGGGGGATCTCACCCTGTATGCAAGATGGCGCGCGCATACCTTCGTCGTCACCTTCGTCCCGAACGGCGGTACGCTTGCGGGCGATGCGGAACAGACGGTCGCCTACGGCGGGACGGTCGCCTTCACGGATGCTTCCCGTACCAACTATCAGTTTGTCGGCTGGTTCACCGACGAGGCGCTCACCGCACAGTTCGACTTCAATACCCCCGTCAAGGGCGCGTTCACGCTGTACGCCAAGTGGCGGCTCACCGTCGTCACGGCGACAACGCAGGACGGCACCGTCGTCACGGTGAGCTCGGATACGGGCTTTGCCGAGGGTACGCGCATCACCTTTGCAGAAGTCGGCGATCAAGAGAAGCTGGACGCGGCGAACGGACATATGCCCGATCATATGCGCCTTGAACGGCTGTATGATATCGAACTCGTCGACGCCAACGGCACGCCCATCCCCGTGACCGAGCCGCTCGCCATCACCATCTCGGTGAACGGACTCGGCGAAGCACAGCACAAGTGGGGGATCGTATGGGTGCCCGACGGCGAAGGGGAGATCGAGGAGCTCGCCACGCACGTCGACGAAAACGGCAACCTGCACTTCTTTGCGGAGCATTTCAGCTTCTATGCGGTGGTGGATATCGCCGATCTGCAGACGGGCTTCCCGTGGTGGTGGATCCTCGTCGCCGTCGGCGGGTGCGTGCTCATCGCGCTCATCCTGCTGTGGATCGCAAAGCGCGCAAAGAAGTACGAACTCAACTACGTGAACGGCGGCATCCCCGCCGAAAAGCGCAAGGAAGATTCGCTCATCCAGCTTCCCGTGCCCGAACGCGAAGACGAGGTGTTCGACGGCTGGTATTACGATGAGGTCTTCCAAAACCGCGCCATGCTCACCTCCATGCCCAAGCAGAACCTCATCCTCTTCGCCAAGTGGCGCAAGATGACCGAGGAAGAGCGCGCCGCCCGCGACAAGGCGCGCGCCGAAGCTGCCGCGGCGGCGGAGGAGGGATTCCATCACGCCGAACCCGTCCGCGAGGAACCGCGTGTGAACGCCCCGCAGGAGATCAAAGAAGATGAATGATCTCCCCGCTCGGGCATAAAAAAGCTGCCGCCGCGCTTTCATGCGCGGCGGCAGTTCTTTCTTTGCGTTTTTGGGGCGTGCGCCCGTATCACAAAGGGCGGGCGCTGCTTTCGATGAGCTTGCAGTCGAACAGGGTGGGGCTGAACGCTCTGTCGCTCGGGTGGGCGAAATCTCCTTGCAGAACGTAGTTTTCGGGCAGGCGGCTGGGGGCGGTGCCCGTCAGGGCGCGGAAGATGCGGTTAAAGTTTCGTATGGTCGCAAATCCGCAGGCGTCGGCGATCTCCGTCATCGTCATGCCGCCTTCGCGCAAAAGCCGCACGGCGTTTTCCGTGCGTACGTAGTTGAGGTATTGCGAGAACGTCGTACCCGCCATCGCCTTAAAATAACGCGAAAAGTACGCGTCGCTCATGCCCATAAAGCGCACGGCGTCCTCAAAGGTGAACGTCTGGTATTGCGCGTGGATCTCTTCGAGCAGGCGTTTGAACGTCTCTTCGGTGCGGCCGCTCTTGGGGCGGGGCAGGATGCGATCGCGGCGGAAGATATCGATCATCCGCTGCGCGACGATGCACGCCGCCTCCGCGCCGTAAAAGGGCTTGCGTTCGGTGAGCACCTTAAAAAGCTCGCGGTACGTTTCGGCAACGCGGTGTCCTTCGCCGAGCTTGGGGCAGGCGAGCTGCCACGCGTCCAAAAAGGGGCGCAGGATATTGTAGTCAAAGATGATGACCATGAGCACCGTATCGGGCGCGGCGGCGCGCTGGTAGTGGATCTGCCCGCTGTCGGTAAACAGCGCTTCGCCCTTTTCCAGCGTGTACTTCCCGCGTTCGCAAAAGATGTCGATGCTGCCTTCTTCCACGCAAACGAGTTCGCAGTCGTAATGCCAATGCAGCAGATTGTGCGAGTTGCGGTATTTTCCCGCCCAGACGCGTGCGTCGTCGGGATATTCCCAAATCTCTCTGCGAGCGATCATATGTTTCTCCCCCGATACGCTTTCGTATCACCGTATATTATAGCGTGCTTTTTTCGGATGTCAAGCGTTGTCGAAAAAAGATATCAAAAAATGTCCACGATCTGTCAAAGAGTTGCTTGCCAAGGGCGCGCATTGCGCTTATAATAGAGGCGTAAGAAGGGAGGTCCGCTGCTACCGCGGCGCAGCCGACGGCGGGGCTCTCGCATACGTCAGATCATATCTTCATTCCCCCAATAGAATGGCAGGGAGGCGGTAGCGATATCGCCTCCCTGTCATATATCGGGAAAAGATAAGGAGGGAACATGAAAGAGGTTTTTGAGGCAGTCGACCGCCTCGTCTCGTACGCCCGCGCAAAGCTGGGCTTGCCCGCCCGCAACGAGGCGTACGCCCGCAACACGGTGCTCGGCATCATCGGGGCAGAGTGGTACGAGGAGACGGGCGCCGTTTACGGCGGGGAGAGCGTCTCGGCGCTGCTTTCCGCGCTCACGGCGGCATGCAAGGCGGCGGGGCTTCCCGCGGCGGACGATCCCGAACGCCTTTGCGACGGCGTGATGGGGGCGCTCATGCTCCCGCCCGACCGCGTCGAGGCGGCGTTTGCAGCCCATCTCGCGCACGATGCGGCGGAGGCGACGGCGTGGCTGTACGATTATTCGGTGCGCGCCGATTACGTCAAAAAGGAAAAGCTCGATCAAAATCCCCGTTTTACGGCGGAGAACGGGCTCATCATCACCATCAACAAGGCAAAACCCGAATTCCGCGACCCCAAAAAGGCGGCGAGCGGGAACAGCGTGAAGGGCGGCTACCCCAAATGCACCATCTGCCGCGAGAACGAGGGCTTTTTCGGACGGAACAAGCGCACGCTGCGCACCGTTTCGCTCACCCTCGGCGGGGAGGCGTGGTTCTGGCAGTACTCGCCCTACGGGTATTTCCACGAACACGGCATCGCCGTCAATCAAAAGCACGTGCCCATGCACGTCGACCGCGCGACCTTCGTGCGGCTCATGCAGTTCGTCGACCTCTTCCCGCACTATTTTATCGGCTGCAACGCGGCGCTGCCTCGCATCGGCGGGAGCGTGCTCGCGCACGATCATTTCCAGGGCGGCGGCGAGATCCTGCCTCTGCACCGCGCGCCGTTTGCCGTCCGCCTCAGCCATCCCGACTATCCCGACGTGCAGGCAGGCGTGCTCGATTGGAAGGGCTCGGCGGTGCGGCTCATCTGTAAGGACGCCGAACGGCTCGCCGATGCGTGCGAACGCGTCCGCGCGGCTTGGTGTTCGTACTCCGATCCCGCGCGCGGCATCATCGCCGAAGATGCGGACGGCGTGCACAGCGCCGTCAGCCCCACGGTGGTCAAAACAGAGCGCGGGTACGAGATGAACATCATCTTCCGCAACAACATCACTTCCGAACGCTATCCCGACGGCGTCTTCCACGCGCATCCCGAATTCCACGTCATCAAAAAGGAATCCATCGGGCTCATCGAGGCGCAGGGGCTCTTCATCCTCCCCGGGCGGCTGGAAGGGGAGCTCGCCGCCATCGAGGCGGTGCTCGTCGCGGGCGGAGAACTTCCCGCGGAGCTCAAAGATTACGCGATGATCTTTTCCGAACTCAAAGCCATGGCGCCGTCGTTTACCAAAAAGACCGCGCACGAGGCAGTCAAACGCGAACTTGCGAGCGTATGCGAACGCATCCTCGCCAACACCGCTGTTTTTGCGACACCCGCGGAAACGGCAGAGTTCATGCAAAAGGCAGGGTTTACCTATGTTGAATAAGCGCGATTACACGTATGCCGTCTCGGCGGCGGGCAGAGTCAACCTCATCGGCGAACACATCGACTATTGCGGCGGAAAGGTCATGCCCGCGGCGCTCTCGCTCAAAAACACCGTCTATGCGCGCCCCAACGGGAGCGACCGCATCAATCTCGCGTGGACGGATCTTCCCGTACAGGTCTCGCTGGAGATCAAAAAGCTCGAAGAATACAAACACGTCAAATATGCGAACTATCCCGCGGGCAGCGCCTGCCTTTGGCAGAAGGCGGGGCACGAGATCGTCGGCTGCGATCTTTTGTACGACTGCACCGTGCCCTTCGGCAGCGGGCTCTCGTCGAGCGCGGCGATCGAAGTCTCCACCATTGCGGCGCTCGCAACGCTGGCGAGGGAGAAGCTCGACCCCGTGAAGATCGCCCTCGTCGCCCGTGACGCCGAACACGCCTATACGGGCGTCAACTGCGGCATCATGGATCAGTACGCCTCGGCGTGCGGCAAAAAGGGGCACGCCATGCTGCTCGACTGCAAAACGCTCGCATGCGAATACGTGCCCGTCGCGCTGGGCGATCACACGCTCGTCATTGCCAACTGCAACAAGCCGCACAATCTCGTGGAGAGCCGCTACAACGAGCGCCGTGCCGAGACCGAGCGCGCGCTCGCGCTCATTCAGACGAAAGCGCCCGTCGGCTGCCTTGCCGACCTCACGCCCGAGGAGTTCGACCGCGTTTCCGCGGTGCTCGACGGCGAGGGGAAGGTCAAAGACCGCGCCCGCCACGTCGTGGAAGAGTGCGACCGCGTCCGCCGCGCGGCAGGCGCGATGAAGCGGGGGGATATCTGTCTCTTCGGCGAACTTCTGAACGCCTCGCACGCCTCGCTGCGCGACCTTTACGAGGTGACGGGCATCGAGCTGGATACGCTCGCCGCCGCGGCGCAGGCACATCCCGCCTGCCTCGGCTCCCGCATGACGGGCGCAGGGTTCGGCGGATGCACCGTCTCCGTCGTCGCCAAAGACGGGGTGGAGGATTTCAAGCGCGAAGTCTCCGCCCGCTACCAAAAGGCGATCGGATACGCGCCTTCCTTTTACGACGCTTCCATCGAGGACGGGATCGTCGTAAAAACAATGTAACGTCTTTTTCGGGACAAGGGAACGCCGCCCGCCGCATTTTGCGGCGGGCGGCGTTGCAACTTGACAAAGCGCGCCTCGGCGTGCTATACTTGCGGCATGGAACAAACGTACGACGTGATCGTGGTGGGCGGCGGCATCGCGGGATATACCGCGGCGCTCACCTTAAAGAGCTTAAAACGCAGCTTTTTGTGGCTGGGGAGCGAGCGCTTCGGCGAAAAGCTCCTCAAAGCCGAATATGTGCGCAATTTTCCCGCCCTCGTGGGGGACGGGAAGTTGTTCGCGGCGCGCCTTTCCGAGCAGGCGGAGCGGGAAGGCATCTCCTTCACGCATGGCAGGGCGGACGGCATATACGCGGGCATGCCGTTCACCGTGACGGCGGGCGATAAGGTGTATACGGGCCGCGCCGTCATCCTTGCAACGGGCGTGGACGCGGCGGGCGCCGTGGCGGGCGAACGCGAATTTTTGGGGCGCGGCGTGAGCTACTGCGCCGTATGCGACGGCGCGCTCTATAAGGACAAGACGATCGCCGCCGTCGTCGCCTCTCCCAAATTTGCGGAGGAAGTCGAGTATCTTGCAGGATACGCCGCCGAAGTGCACGCGTTCTGTCTCTATCCGAATGCGGCCTTTTCCGCAAAGAACGTCACCGTGCATACGGGCAAGCCGCGCGCCGTCACGGGCGGTCTGCGGGTGGAAGCGCTCGTCACGGAAGGGGGCGAACTGCCCGTGAGCGGGGTGTTCTTCCTCAAAGAGAGCGCGCCGCCCGCCGCGCTGTGCGGCGGGCTGGAAACGGAGGGCAGCGCCGTCAAAACGGGGCGGGACATGTCGACCAACCTTGCGGGGCTGTTCGCCGCGGGCGACGTGACGGGCCGTCCCTATCAGTACGTGAAAGCGGCGGGGGAGGGGCTGACCGCAGCCTACTCCGCGCACGCCTACCTCAGCAAAGTATGAGCGAGATCGAACGTTCGGTCATCAAAAAATTCCGCAAGGAGCTGTGGTGTCCCTTCATCAAGAGCGTCAAACGCTACGCGCTCGTCTCCGAGGGGGACAAGATCGCCGTGTGCATGTCGGGCGGCAAGGATTCCTTTTTGCTCGCAAAATGTATGCAGGAGCTCGCGCTGCACGGCGAAGTGCCCTTCGAGCCCGTGTTCATCGTGATGGATCCAGGGTACGCGCCCGAGAACAGGCGGCGCATCGAGGAGAACGCCGCAAAGGCGAACGTACCCGTCCGCATCTTCGAGAGCGATATCTTCGCCGTCGTCGACGCGGTGCAGACGGGCTCGCCCTGCTACCTTTGCGCGCGCATGCGCCGCGGCTATCTGTATGAATTCGCCAAGCGTTGCGGCTGCAACAAGATCGCCTTGGGACCTCACTTCGACGACGTGGTCGAAACGGCGCTTTTGAGCATGTTCTACGGCGCGGAGATCAAAACGATGATGCCCAAGCTGCGCTCCACTTCGCATCCCGGGATGGAGCTCATCCGTCCGTTATACGCCGTGCGCGAGCGGGATATCGTCGCGTGGGCAAAGTACAACGGGCTCTCCTTTTTGAACTGCGCCTGCCGTTTTACCGAGCGGGTGGCGAACAAGGAGGAGGAGAGCAAGCGGCGGGAGATGAAAGCGCTCGTCGCCTCGCTCGAAAAGACCAATCCCGCGGCGGCGGACAACGTGTTCCGCAGCCTGCACAACGTGGCGCTCGACTGCGTCGTGGGGTGGCGGAAGGGCAATAAGCGGGGGAGTTTCCTCGACGAATACTGATCTTTTGCACAAAATCATGCAAATATCCCGAAAAAACCCGCGTTCCCTCTTGCAATGCGGCAAAAAATAGTATATAATATGCTAAGAAGTGACCGTATCTTTCCAACGGCGCCGCACGCGCGGCGGGGAGGTTTGGGATGACGTTAAAGCAATTACAGGCATTTCTCGACGTCGCAAAGTGGAAGGACAGCGAACGCATGCAAACGGACATGTGCGGGCGCTATGCCCGCTGCCGCTACTGCACGCGGACGGAGAGCTATCCTTGCGCGCGGGCGCATAACCGCCTCATCGAGGTGCAGGCGCAGCCCGTGCCCGATCAGATCCCCGCATGGCTGCTGCCCGAACCGCCCGTCAAGGAAAAGTTCGGCGCGGAGCTCGCCGAAGAAGTTGCGGAAGAACTTCCGAAGGAGCCGCCCGAAGAAGTTTCGGACGCGGAAGAAAGCTCCCAAGAGGAGCTTTTGCCGCAGGGAGCGCAAACGAGCGCTTCGGACGTTTCCTCTGCGCAGCCCGCGGAGCCCCGCCTCATCGACAGGGCGCGCCCGCACGTGATCGCGCGCGGCGCAAAAGGGGATACGCGCGTATGCATGCTGCAGCGCAAACTCGTTACGGTGAACAGCATCACCGAAGAAGCATAAATTTGGCAATAACGGGGGCGAAGCCCTCGGTTTAAGGAGGTATCAGGTAATTTCCTATCTATGGACAGTCGATGTATCGGGCTGTTGATCGCGCTTGTGGTCTGCGTTGCGCTATCAGGTTTTTTCAGTGCAATGGAGACGGCTTACACGAGCTTCTCCGCCGTACGCATGCGACGGATGGCGCGGACGAAACGGTCTGCGCGCCTTGCGTTTGCGTTGAGTGCGGATTACAACAGGGTGCTTTCTACTCTGCTCATTGCGGATAATATCGTCAACATCGCTTCGGCGAGCCTTGGCACGCTCATTTTCACGTCGCTCATCGGCGCGGAACTCGGGCCGACCATTTCGACCATCGTGCTCACCGTGGTGGTGCTTATTTTTGGCGAGATCACGCCCAAAGTACTTGCAAAACGCCTTCCCGAGACGTTCGCATGCTTTTCCGCGTATCCGCTCAAGGCTTTGGTATACCTCTTCCTGCCGCTCAGCTATCTGTTCGGCTTATGGAAGAAGTTTATTTTTTATGTTTTCCGTCTCGGGAAAAAACAGCCAAAGTTTACCGAAGAGGAGTTCGGGATGCTCGTTTCCGACGTGACCCAAACGGGCGTGCTCAACGATACCGAGCACGAGCTCATCCAGCGCACGCTGCGCTACGACGATCTCCTCGTCAAAGATTGTATGGTACCGCTCACGCGGATGGTGACGGTGGAGTCGCGCGCGAGCGACAGGCTCGTCTTCCATATCTTCCGCGAGACCAACTTTTCCCGTCTGCCCGTCTATAAGGGCACCAAGCCGAACATCATCGGCGTTTTGTACCGCGCCGACTTTTACGAGAACATGCTCGCGGGGCGGCGCGATTTCGAGAACCTCATCCGTCCCGTCTCCTTTACGGAGGAAGACGAAAAGCTCTCCGAACTCATGAAGCGGATGCAGGCGGGCAAGGAACATCTTATGATCGTCGGCTCGGAGGGGGACGCCGTGGGGCTCATCACCCGCGAGGACATGATCGAAGAGCTCTTGGGCGACGTGGACGACAAGTATGACCTGACGCCCGTCACCGCGCCCGCGACGCCTGCCGCGCCCAAGGCGGAAGGAGGTGCGGTATGAACGTGGGTCTCATCATCGCGCTCGTCGTGCTCGTGATCTTATCGGGCTTTTTCAGCGCCACCGAGACGGCATATACGAGCTTCTCGTCCGTCCGCATGCGCCGTTTCTCACAAAAGAAGCGCACCGCGCGCGTCGCGCTCAAACTCGGCGAGGATTATAACCGCGTCCTCACCACCCTTCTTATCGGCAACAACATCGTCAATCTCACGGCGTCCACCATCGGTACGCTCATCTTCGTCGGCTTGCTCGGCGAGGGGCTGGGCTCCACCGTCTCGACCATCGTCATCACCGTGGTGGTGCTCATTTTCGGTGAGATCACGCCCAAAACGCTCGCAAAGGAATCGCCCGAAGCGTTCGCCTGCTTCTCGGCGTATCCGCTGCTCGCATTTACTTATATCTTCTGGCCGCTCAGCTATCTGTTCGGGCTGTGGAAAAAGCTCGTCTTCAAAATGTTCCGTCTGGGCGACAAGGAGCCGCAGCTCACCGAGGCGGAGTTCAAGATGCTCGTCACCGACGTGCGCGAGGACGGCGTGCTCAACGCGACCGAGCACGACCTCATCCACCGCACGCTGCGTTACGACGAGCTGCACGTCGGTTCGTGTATGATCCCGCTCGACAGAGTGGCGTCCGTCGAACTGCACGAGTCCTTCCGCCGCGTGTTCCGCCTCTTCCGCGAGACGAATTTCTCGCGCGTGCCCGTATATGCGGGGACAAAGGAGAACGTGATCGGCATTTTGTACCGCGCCGATTTTTACGAAAATCTTCTCGCGGGCAAAAAGGATTTCTCCGAGCTCGTGCGCCCCGTCTCCTTCACGCAGGAGGGGGAGAAGGTCTCCGTCCTCATGCGCAGGATGCAGCAGGCGCGCGAACATATGATGATGGTCGGGTCCGAAGGGCATGCCCGCGGGCTCATCACCCGCGAGGACATGATCGAGGAGCTCTTGGGCGACGTGGACGACAAGTATGACTTAACGCCCGTCACCGCGCCCCTCAATCCCGTCGTGCCCGAAGAGCCCGATCCCGACGAGACGGAAGATATGCAGGAAGAAACAGACTGAGAGGCCGTTATGCAGCTGAGTATCCCCGCGGCGGCGGGTACGGAGGCTTCCGTCAAACGGGAGCTCAAACGCATGGGGTACGGGGACTGTCCCGCCCTGCAGGGCCGCGTCGCCGTGGAAGGAGATTGGGCGGATATCGCCCGTCTCAACGTATGTCTCAGAACGGGCGAGCGCGTACTTTTGACGCTCGCCCGTTTTCCCGCGCCCACCTTCGACGCCTTGTACGAGGGTGTTTTCGCGCTCCCGTGGGAGGAATTCTGCACGCCGCACACGCGCATCCTCATGGACGGAAAATGCCGCGAGAGCGCGCTCATGGCGGTCAAGGCGGCGGGCGGCGTCGTCAAAAAAGCCGTGATCGAGCGGCTGCGCCAAAAGCTGGGCGCGCGCACCTTCGACGAGCGCGGCGAGCGGCTCGTCGTGGATTTCGAGATCTTTCGCGATGAGGCGGTCATCTCCGTCGATACCTCGGGCGACGGGCTGCACAAACGCGGCTACCGCGTAAAGACGTACGACGCGCCCCTGCGCGAGACGGCTGCCGCCTCCATCGTCGAGAGCTCCTTTTTCCACGCGGGCAAGCCGTTTGCCGATCTCTTTTGCGGGAGCGGGACCATCCCGATCGAAGCGGCGCTGTACATGCGGCGCATCGCGCCGGGGAAGGGACGCGCGTTTGATTTTGAACGCTGGAAGTGCGCGCCTGCGGGGCTCGTGAAGGAGGCGTGCGCGGCGGCGGAGGCGGAGGAGGTCAAAGGGGAGCTCCCGCCGCTGTTCGCCTGCGACATCGCCCCCAAAGCCGTGGAGATCGCGCGGTTCCACGCCGCGCGCGCGGGCGTGGCGCGGGACATCCGGTTTGCCGCCGCGGATATGCGCGCGTTTTCGTCCAAGGAGCGCTATGGCGTGATCGTCTCCAACCCGCCCTACGGCGAGCGCCTGCATGAAAAGGATCTTACGGGGCTTTACCGCGATTTCGGGAAGACCTTCCGCGCGCTGCCCGATTGGAGCTGCGTCTTTCTTTCGGCGTATGCGGGCGCGGAACGCGCGTTCGGCGGGCATCCTTCCAAGAAACGGCGGCTGAGCAATGCCCGCCTTGCCTGTACGTTGTATACTTATGAGGGCAAAAAACCGCCGCCGTTATGCAAATCCGGTGACGGAAGTGAAGTAATTGTGAATTTTCAAAAAGAATTTCCCAAAAGGGTTGACAAATAGTTATCTTATGATATAATAGACATAAGGGATTGCGAAAAAATACACAGGATCTCTAAAAATCTTGAAGGAGTGTAGGCAGTTATGGAAATCAACGAGTATCTCGTCAAGAGCTTTCAGCTCGTGCGCGACATGGAGAACATGGACTTCTTTGCAGGCGTTGCCCGCCTGTCCCGTACGGAGTTCAGACTTTTGCGCGAAGTCGTGATGGAGGAGCAGAAGGGCAGGAGCATCATCTCGTCCGAGCTTGCGCGCCGTCTCGGCATCACCCGTTCGGCGATCTCGCAGATCGTCACCAAGCTGGAGCAGAAGGGCATCGTCAAGCGCATCGATTCTCCCACAGACCGCAAGATCGCATACATCCGCATCGCGGACTCGGCGATCTCGGTGTTCAACGAACAGTGCCAGGAGGCGAACGCCATCATGGAGCGCGCCGTGGAGCTGCTCGGCGAGGACAAGATGAAGGCGTTCTTCAACGCGTTCGAAGAGTACGAATTCGCGGTGAACAAGGCGATCAAGGAAGCCAAAGGTCAGTAACGTAAAAATCGGACGGGCGCAGACAAGCGCCCGTTTTGTTTTGGAAGGCTATCATTTATGCTCAAACTTACAGGCATCACAAAAGAGTACAAAACGGCGTCGGGCAGCGTGCACGCGCTGCGGGGGATCGACCTCGAATTCCGTTCGAGCGAATTCGTGTGCATCCTCGGCGCGTCGGGCTGCGGCAAGACGACCCTCCTCAACATCATCGGCGGGCTCGACCATTACACGGCGGGCGATCTGGAGATCCAAGGACGTTCGACCAAAGATTTTTCCGACCGCGATTGGGACGTGTACCGCAACCACCGCATCGGATTCATCTTCCAGTCGTATAACCTCATCCCGCACCAGACGGTCTTGGGGAACGTGGAACTCGCGCTCACCATCGCGGGCGTGGGGCGGGAGGAACGCCGCCGCCGCGCAGCCGAAGCGCTCTCGCGCGTCGGGCTCGGGAACGAGCTGCACAAAAAGCCCAACCAGCTCTCGGGCGGACAGATGCAGCGCGTCGCCATTGCGCGCGCCCTCGTCAACGATCCCGATATCCTGCTCGCCGACGAGCCGACGGGCGCGCTCGATTCGGAGACGAGCGTGCAGATCATGGAGCTCATCAAGGAGATCGCGGGCGAGCGCCTCGTCATCATGGTCACGCACAATCCCGA
>CALVPW010000131.1 GCA_944354085.1 uncultured Clostridia bacterium
ATGGCGAGAAAAACGCTCCCCACCGTGCTCCAAGCATTCAATAAATTATTTGCCATACATGCGTCGTGCGGCAAAACGGCGCGCCGCGGCGTCCGTTTCCGCCAGCTGTCCGTAGCTCTCCGCCTCCTCCCGCGGGAAGGCGTCGAGCGCACACTCGATAGTCTGCGCGATCGCAGGGAAGGTTATCCGTCCCGCCAAAAAGGCATGCACCGCCTCCTCCGCCGCCGCGTTCAGGACGGTGGGAAGCGTCCCGCCCGCCTTTCCCGCCGCCACGGCGAGCCCGAAGCAGGGGAATTTTTGCGCGGGGAAGGGTAAAAACGTGAGTTTCCCGAGCGCGGCAAGATCGAGCGGCGCTTCGCAGGGAAGACGTTTGGGATAGGTGAGCGCAAGCTGGATGGGCACGCGCATATCGGGATACCCCATCTGCGCGAGCGCCGCGCCGTCCTCGAAATATACGAGCGAATGCACGATGCTTTCGGGATGCACGACCGCTTCGATCTTATCGAACGTCGTCTCGTACAGCCACTTCGCCTCGATGACCTCGTATCCCTTATTGAGCAGCGTGGCGCTGTCGACGGTGATCTTCGCCCCCATCTTCCACGTGGGATGGCGCAGGGCGTCCGCCGCCGTGACGCGGGCGAGCGCGTCCTCGTCGAGCGCGTAAAAAGGCCCGCCGCTCGCCGTGAGCACGAGCTTGGAAAAGGCGGCGTCGCGGCGGAAAGCAAGGCATTGGAAGAGCGCAGAATGCTCGCTGTCCACGGGCACGAGCGTGGCGCCGTGTTCTTTGACGGCACGCATCACGAGCGCGCCGCCGCACACGAGCGACTCTTTGTTCGCGAGCGCGATCTTTTTGCCCATGCGGGCGGCTGCCAGCGTATAGCGGAGCCCCGCGAACCCGCTCGCCGCAATGAGCGCGACGTCGCAGTCTTCGAAGAGGCGTTGCTCCGCCGCGCGGGCGTCCTCTTCCCGCGCAGCGTCCGCCGCCCGATAGCAAACGGCGGGACGGAATTCTTCGCACAGCGCGTCGAACGTGCCGCCGCCGCGCCCGCAGGCAAGCGCCGAAAAGCAAAATTCATCCTTGTAGCGGCGGACGATCTGCGCCGTCTGCATGCCGATGCTGCCCGTGCAGCCGATGAGTGCGATCTTGAGCATAACGATCTCCTTCCGTTAAAAAACGCCCGCCGTGCGGCGGGCGCCTTCGATTATGTTTATGCGGATGTCCCGCCGAGCATGATACGCAGCACAAAGATCGCCGCAACGATGAGACTCGCATACAGCGAAGAATCGATCCTGTCGAGGATGCCGCCGTGCCCGGGGAGCAGATTTCCCATATCCTTTATGCCGAGCTTGCGCTTGAAGCTGCTCTCCACGAGATCGCCGAACTGCGCGAACGCGGAGGTGATCACGCCGATGCCCAAAAAGAAGATGAAGTCCTGCCATTCGAGCACGGGCGCGGCGATCGTAAATTCGGCAAAGCCCGTAAGATGCACGCACTTGCACAGCCCGTAATAGGCAAAGAACACGACCACGCCGCCGATCGCGCCGCCCAAAAGACCGCCGAGCCCGCCCACGATCGTCTTGTTGGGGCTGACGTGCGGCGCCATCTTCCACGGGTACTTTTTGCCCAGCGTCTTGCCGAAGCCGTACGCGAACATATCGGCGAACGGGCTGATGATGAACACAAAGCAGATCGCCACGTCCGAATAGTATTCGAGGTGGTTGCACACCGTCATGATGACGAGGAACACCGAGGGATACATATACGAGATGAGCGTGCACCCCACCGATTCGAGGCTGACCTTGGTGGGCGCGAACACGAGCATGCCGAAGATGACGGCGACGCCCGCAATGAACACCACCAGCGTAAAGTGCGGCGCGTAGTTGCGCCCCGTCGCCTGCAAGGGGCCCATCGTGGGGAATTCCACGCCGAGGATATCGGTAAAGATGATATCGGAAACGATATACACCACCACGACCAGGAGCGCGAACGCCATGGCGACGATCTTTTGCGAACGGTGCATCTTTTCGCCGAAGGCACGGATCATCTCGAACGTGCCGAACGCCGCGAACAGCAGGATGACGACGTCGAAAAAGAGCTTGTGCACAAAGATCTTGAGCGCGAAAAAGCCCAAAAGAATGGTAAAATACACGAGCCCCGAATACAGCCTGAGTTCGGCGTTGCTATGCGTTTTGTGCGGCGTCTCCTCGGGCGAGGATGGCGTCTGCGGTTTCAAATCTTCCATATACGATCCATTCACGGGGTCAGACTTTCCCGTAGCGGCGCTCGCGTTTGCCGTAGGCTTCGAGCGCTTTGTCAAATTCCTTATCCGAAAAATCGGGGAACAGGACGTCTGTAAAATACAGCTCGCTGTATGCCGCCTGCCACAAAAGGAAATTGGAGATGCGCACCTCTTTGCCCGTTCGGATGAGAAGATCGGGATCGGGCATATCCTTGGTAAAAAGCAGGGCGGAAAAATCCTGCATGGTCACACTCTCGCCGCGGCGCACCGCCTCGTTGACGGCGTGCAGGATATCCTGCCGCCCGCCGTAAGCGATCGCGAGCGCCAGCGTCCCGCGCGTGCCGTCCGCCGTGTCCGCCTCCCCCGCCGCAATGAGCGCGCGGATATCTTCGGGCAGGAGCGAAAGATCGCCGATGACGCGAAGACGGATGCGCTTTTCTTTGAGCCGCGCGGTATTGGCGGGAAAGTATTCGCGGAAGAGAGAATACAGCCCCTCGAGCTCCTCGCGCGGGCGGGAAAGATTTTCCGTGGAGAGCGCAAAGAGCGTGCAATATTTGATCCCGCAGTCAAAGACGTGCTCGGCAAGCCCGATCATGCGGTTCATGCCGGCGCGGTGCCCCGCGCCCCGCGGCAGGAGCCGCCGCTTTGCCCAGCGTCCGTTCCCGTCCATGATGACGGCGACGTGCTCGGGCACTCTGCGTTCCGCCATCAGATGGTCATGAGCTCCTTTTCCTTGGCGGAAGCGGCTTTATCGATCTCCTCGATGCAGGCGGCGATCTTCTTTTCGACGTCCTGCTCGCACTGTTTGACTTCGTCCTCGGAGAGCGTTTTGTTGTTTTTCATCTTTTTGATGGAATCCATCGCCTCGCGGCGGACGTTGCGCGCAGCGACCTTGCTGTCCTCCCCCATGCGCTTGATCTGCTTGGCGAGATCTTTGCGGCGTTCCTCGGTGAGTTCGGGGAACACGAGACGGATGACGTTGCCGTCGTTGGTGGGCGTGATGCCGATGTTGGAGGCAAGGATGGCTTTTTCGATGGCTTTGAGGAGCGATTTGTCCCACGGGCTGACGACGAGGCAGCGTGCGTCCACCGCCGCAATGTTGCCGAGGGTGTTGAGCGCGCTCATGCCGCCGTACGCCTCCACCTGGATCTTATCCAAAACGTGCGGATTGGCGCGTCCCGCGCGGATGGTGGAAAACTCTTCTTTCATGACGGAGACCGTCTTTTCCAGCTTGTCTTCGAGAATCAGGAAAACTTCCTGGACCTCTTCGTTATCGATCATATGATTGCTCCTTTTGAGATGATTTTTTATTCTTTGGAGATGAGGGTGCCGATCTTCTCGCCGCACACCGCGCGGACGATGGAATCCTTTTCGCCCAATCCGAACGCGAGCACGGGCACGTCGTTCTCCATACACATGGTTGCCGCAGTGGCGTCCATCGCTTTGAGCCCCTTGTTGATGATATCGCCAAAAGTGAGGTGTTCGTACTTTTTCGCGGCGGGGTTGACGGCGGGATCGCTGTCGTAAATGCCGTCCACGTTCTTTGCCATGAGCAGCACGTCGGCGTCGATCTCGCAGGCGCGCTGCGCAGCCGCCGTATCCGTCGAACAATAGGGATTGCCCGTGCCGCACGCCATGATGACGATGCGTCCCTTCTCAAAGTGGTGCAGCGCCTTGCGCAGGATATACGGCTCGGCGACGGACGTCATGATGAGCGCCGTCTGCACGCGGGTGGGGATGCCCTTCTTTTCGATGGCGTCCATCATCGCGAGAGAATTCATCACCGTTGCGAGCATGCCCATATGGTCTGCCGTGGTGCGGTCCATGTTGGTGCCCTGCCTGCCCCGCCAGAAGTTCCCCCCGCCGATGACGAGCCCGATCTGTACGCCCATCTCGTGCACGACGACGAGCTGATCGACGACGCGGGACACGACGTCCTCGTTGAGCCCGAAGCGCTGATCGCCCGCGAGCGCCTCGCCGGAGAGTTTCAAAAGAATGCGTTTGTATTTCGGCGTCATAAAAGCCGCCCTCCTTATCGCAGAACGCGCGGTGCGAACGCCGCACAACGCCCATTTTGGTCAGTATACCACATTCCCGCAAAAAAAGCAAGACGAAAACGGAAAGTTTACCAAAGATGCGGGCGCATAAAAACGGCGGGGCTCCGCAAATGCGAGGTCCCGCCGCATACGATTTACTTTTTCATTGCCTCGACCTGCTTGGCGACTTCTTCCTGCAAGTCTTCGCTCTTCTTTTCCAGCCCTTCGCCGCGGACGAAGAAGCAGAACTGCTTCAACCCGACGCCCGCACCCGCCTTGGCAAGCACCTGCGCGACGGTGAGCTTATCGTCCTTGACGAACTTCTGATCCATCAGGCAGTTCTCTTCGTAGAACTTCTTGATCTTGCCGAGCACGATCTTCTCGGCGATGTTCTGCGGCTTGCCCTCGTTGAGGACTTCCTGCAAAAGGATCTCCTTCTCCTTTTCGAGCGTTTCGGCAGGAACTTCCGCCGCCGTCATATAGCGGGGCTTTGCAAACGCCACGTGCAGCGCAACGTCGTGCGCGACGGCTTTCGCCTCCGCCGTGGGAGCGCCGTCGAAATCGAGCATGACGCCCATCGTACCGCCCATGTGGATGTACGTTTCCACAAAACCGTTTGCCTCGTACACCGTAAAACGGCGGACGGAGATCTTCTCGCCGATAACGGCGATCTGCTCCTGGATATACGTCTCCACCGTCTTGCCGCCCATGTCCGAAGCGAGCAGCGCCGCAACGTCTGCGGGTTTCACGCAGGCGATCTGCTTGGCGACGGTATCCACGAGCTCGTGGAACTTATCGCCCTTGGCAACGAAGTCAGACTCGCAGTTGACTTCGACCAACACGCCCGTATTGCCTTCGACGAGGGCGTAGACGATGCCCTCCGCCGCGATCTTGGAGGCGCGCTTTGCCGCCTTTGCAATGCCGCGCTCACGCAGAAGGTCTGCCGCGCGGTCCATATCGCCGTCCGCGTCGATGAGCGCGCGCTTGCAGTCCATCATGCCTGCGCCCGTCTGCTCGCGGAGCTTCATCACGTCTTTTGCCGTAAACTCTGCCATATTCGTTTCTCCTTAAAAAGTTACTCTGCCGCGGGAGCTTCCGCCGCGACGACTTCCTCGATATCCTTGGGCTCTGCGGGCGCCGAGACCGCCTGCTCCATGACGGGCGTCTCGCCCTGGTTCGCCTCGATGACCGCGTTTGCGATGACGGACGAAATGAGCTTGATGGCGCGGATCGCGTCGTCGTTGCCGGGGATGACGTAGTCGATGAGGTCGGGATCGCAGTTGGTATCCGTGATCGCAACGATCGGGATGTGCAGCTTGCGCGCTTCGGCAACGGCGATATCCTCGTTATGAGGGTCGACGACGAACATCACGCCGGGCATGCCGCGCATGTTCTTGATGCCGCCGAGGTTGGTCTGCAGCTTTTCCATCTCCTTTTTCAGCCCCAGAACTTCCTTTTTGGGAAGGAGATCGAACTCGCCCGATTCCTCCATCCTCTCGAGCTTTTCGAGATGATCGATGCGGGAGCGGATGGTCTTGAAGTTGGTGAGCGTACCGCCCAGCCAACGGGAGTTGACGTAGAACTGACCGCAGCGCTCCGCCTCTTCCTTGATGGCGTCCTGCGCCTGGCGCTTGGTGCCGACGAAGAGCACGGATCTGCCCGCCTTCACCGCGTCAACGATGAACGCATACGCTTCCTCGATGAGCTTCGCCGTCATTTCGAGATCGATGATGTGGATATCGTGACGGGCGGCGAAGATGTACTTCTTCATCTTGGGGTTCCACTTTCTCGTCTGGTGCCCGAAGTGGACGCCTGCTTCGAGAAGCTGCTTCATGGTGATAACTGCCATAATTCCTCCGTTTACCTCCCCGTAAGCCGTTTGTTCCGCCCGTGATCCGCAGGAAAAGAATTTACGGACACGGAGGGCGGCAGCCTATCGGGTGCGGATTGCGCTTTTTGCGCATCGTTGATTATACCATATCTGCCCGCCTTTGGCAACTCATTTTTAGGCGGAAATCGCAAATCGTTTACACAAAAAAAACAGGCGGATCGCCTGTTTTTTTGTACTTGGTTCGATCATGCTTTTGTAAAATACGCATCCTTTTCGCCGATGAACGCAACGACGCCTTCGGGCGTGACGAGCGCCGCGATCTGATCGTACAAGCCGTTCGGCTCTTCGGATGTATCGTCTCCGAGCAGCAATTGCTTGTAATAGATATCCAGTACGTCTATCTGCGCCGAAGGGGTCGTAATGGAAGACGTCAACCCTGTATTTTCCTTGCTCACGTCCTCGGGATAGGAATCGAGATACGCTTCCTGTACGAACAGCATCGGGAGCTCGCATTTTACCTTCTCGAATTTCTCCTTTGCGGCGTCGTAGGTATAATAGTACACCGTCTTCATCTCGATATCGTATTTTCGGGAACCGATGCCCACGATACCCTTTATCGCAGTCTCAAATACTTCGGTGCCGTTATTGATATAAATATCATGCGGGTTGGAGATCTGACCTTCCACGGTGCCGCCGGTACCGCTCTTTTTGACCGCTTTGACGGAATTGATGCCCGTTACGCTTTCGAGCGGGAACCAATAGGTGTTGAATTCGCCAAGCCCTTCCTCATATACCTTCCCCGCAATATATTCGCCCGTTTGAGCAGAATACATTTCGACCACGCGCCCCGTGGAGCCGAGCATAAAATCGCCGTTCTCGCCCGCGACGGCAACGGTGCCGTCTTCCTCGCCGTTCCACATGAGGATCGCCGTAGTGCCGAACGTTGTGACCTCGGCGTCGAGCGACTCGTACAAATAGCCCGTGACCGCGCCTTCTTGACGCACGAATT
>CALVPW010000132.1 GCA_944354085.1 uncultured Clostridia bacterium
CTCAACCGCCTGCTTCCCGACGACGTGAAGGTGCTCAAAAGCGCTCTGGCGCCCGCAGGGTTCGATTGTACGCGTTCGGCGCGGCAAAAAACGTATTGTTACCGTTTTTATGCGGCAAGGACGCAGATCCCGCTTTTGGAGCGCTATGCGGCGCGGGTGGAACAGACGCCCGACCTTGCAAAAATGGAGGGGGCATGTCCGTGGTTCGTCGGCGAACACGACTTTGCCGCCTACCGTGCCACGGGGTCTTCCGCCAAAACGACGGTGCGCACGATCTTCGCGCTCGCCGTCCGCAGTTTCACGGTGTACGGGGGTACCATGTACGAGGTACGCGTCACGGGGAACGGATTTTTATACAACATGGTGCGTATCCTCGCGGGCGAGCTGTATGCGATCGGCTGCGGGAAAGCCTCCAAGGAGAACGTCGACGAGGCGTTCCGCACGGGGGACAGAACATTATTATATAAGACGATGCCCGCCAAGGGACTGACCCTTGAACGGGTGGATTACGGCGCGCCGCTGTTCGGCGCGGCGGAAGGAGAAACATGGAATTTTTCGATCTGATCTCTATCCCGCAATTCTTCATGCAGTATTTCGGGCCTGAGAGCGTGGCGTCCATCGACGAGCTCATCGGATTGTACCTCAACATCCGGACGGTGAGCTTGTACGTGGCGGCGGGGCTGTATCTCGTCTGCCTGCTCTTTGGCGGCTTCGGGATGCTCGCCATGGCGAAGAAGGTGGGGCTTGGGCATGCATGGATGGGATTCGTGCCCTTCCTCAACACCTATTACGCGGGCAGGCTCGCGGGCGAAACGCGCATGTTCAATCAGAAGATGAAGCGCCCCGGGCTTTACGCCATGCTGGCGGAGATCTTGTATGTGGCGTTCAACGTCTTTGCCCTCGTGATCCGGTTCATCCTGACCGATCCCGCTTATTATGCGGAAGTCGAGCTTTCGGACGGCTCGACGGGCATACAGTTCGATGAATCGCTCCTGCCCACGCAATACAGATGGATGGTCACGGCAGATCTCGTGTGCAGCATCGTGAGCTACCTGATCTACTTCGTGCTCGTCTTCTTTATGTGCGTGCTGTTTTTTGCATTCTTCCGCAAGTATTACGCGCGCGGACCCTTCCTCATGACCTTCCTCTGCGCGGTGCTGCCTTTGCGCGGCTTCGTCATCTTTGCGGTGCGCAACAACGATCCCGTCGATTACGACGCGTGGATGCGCCGCAGGATGCAGGAATACGCCCGTCAGCAGCAGCAAATGTACGGCGATATGGGCGGTTACGGACAGGGCGGTTACGGGCAGAGCGGCTACGACGACGTGTCTTCCGCCCCGCAGGAAGATCCCTTCCCCGACTACAAGGGCGGGAGCGGCGGAACGCCGCAGGACGGCGATAAGTCCTCGTCCGGCTCGTCGGGATCGTCGGGCGTGGACGATGATCCGTTCCCCGGGTTTTGAGCATGCGGCGTCCGCAACTGCGGACGCCGTGATTTTTTTGCCTTTGGTCGATTTTATCCCCGCGAACGCATTTACAAACGCAGACGTTTGCGGTATAATATAATCACGGTTTATATGCAGGGCGGCTTTTTGCAAGGCGCAACAAGCCGTGCTTATGGAGGCGTATGGAAGAACTCATTTCCGCCGTTGCCACAGGCGCGGGCGCGGGCGGCGTGGCGATCGTCCGCATGAGCGGGCGGGGCGCGCTCGATACGGCAAAGCGCATGTTCTCCCGCAAGGGGGAATTCGTCCCCAATCATATGTACGCGGGGGAGATCGACGCGGGCACGTTCCGCGACTACGGGATGTGCGTGTATTTTCGCGCGCCGCGCTCATTTACGGGGGAGGACGTGGTGGAGTTCCACTGCCACGGCGGGACGGAGATCGCCCGCGGCATCTTAAAACGCACGCTTGTGCTCGGAGCGCGGCTCGCAGAGCGCGGTGAATTCACCAAACGGGCGTACCTCAACGGAAAACTTTCGCTCTCCGCTGCCGAAGGGGTGGGCGAGATGATCGCCGCCTCGAGCGAGGCGCAGGTGCGCGCGGGATATCTTTTGTACAACGAAAAGCTGACAAACCTCGGAACGGCGCTGCAAAACGAGCTCAAGCATTGTCTTGCGGAGGTGGACGCCGACCTCGACTATCCCGAGGAGGATCTCAACGCCCTTTCGCGTAAAGAGATCGTATCCACGCTTTCCAAAGTCGAAGAGGCGCTTTCGGCGCTGCTCAAACAGTATGCTGCGGGCAGGAAGATCCGTTCGGGCGTTTCGGTGGCGCTCGCGGGCAAGCCGAACGCGGGCAAAAGCTCGCTTTTGAACGCGCTTTTGGGGTACGAGCGTGCCATCGTCTCCGACATTGCGGGCACTACGCGCGACGTGGTCGAGGGCACGCTGGAGATCGGCGGGGTCAACTTCCGCATCACGGATACGGCGGGGCTCCGCGAGAGCGGCGACGCGATCGAACGCGAAGGCGTGCGCCGCGCCCGCGAGGCGATCATGGGCGCGGACGTCATCGTCTGGCTCAAAGAGGAGGGGGAAGCGCCCGCCTTTCCCGCGGGCACGCCCGTCATCACGGTGGGGGCGAAGAGCGATCTGCATCGCCGCGACGACTGCGACGTCGTGCTCTCCTCGTATACGGGCGAGGGGCTCTCCGCCCTCAAAGAAAAACTGTACGAGGTCGGTTTCGGCAAGGAAAACGACGGCGCGTTCTTGCTCTCCGAGCGCCATTACCGCGCGGCGGAGGCGGCGCTGTGCGCCGTGCGCGAAGCCAAGACCGCAGCCGAGAGCGGGCTTTTGCCCGAACTGTACGCCGAGGATATCCGCCGCGCATGGGAAACGCTCGGAACGCTTTCGGGCGAGACGGCGAGCGAGGCGGTCGTCACGGAGATCTTCGAAAAATTCTGCGTCGGGAAATGAGCGGCGTACCGCGGAGGAACATATGGTCAATCTGGAACTTTATAAGGTATTTTACACGGTCGCGCGATGCGGGAGCCTCACCAAAGCGGCGGAGGAGCTGTACATCTCGCAGCCTGCCGTATCGCAAGCGATCAAACAGCTGGAAACGCAGCTCGGCACGCCGCTTTTCAACCGTCTGCACAAGGGGATGGAGCTCTCCAAGCAAGGGGGCGAGCTCGTGTTTGCGGACGTGGAAAAGGCGCTGCAGCTTTTAGGCGGCGTGGAGGACAAACTCTCCGAGCTCAAACAGAGCGCCACGGGGACGCTGCGCATCGGCGCCTCCGAGACCATTTTCCAGTACGTGCTCGCCGATAAGATCGTCGAATACCATAAATTATATCCGCAGGTGAAGATCGACCTCATCTCCGACGTATCGCCCAAGATCGTCGAGTATCTCAGATCCGACCGCTGCGACATCGGATTCCTCAATCTTCCCATCATGCCCGACGACGGCATCCGCCTCACCCATTCGGTGGCGCTGCTGCACGACGTGTTCGTGGCGGGCGAGGCGTTTTCCTTCCTCAAAGGCAAAGAGCTTTCGGTGTGGGATCTGCAGCGCTATCCGCTTTTGCTGATGGAACCGCACACCATTGCCCGCGCGGCGGCAGATCATTATGCGGAGAGCCTCGGCGTGCATTGGCAGCCCGCCGTCGAGGTGGACAGCTGGGGCTTTATGAAGCAGCTCGTCGCCGAGGGGATGGGCATCGGCTGCATCCCGCGCGAGTACGCGCTGCGCCGCATGCGGTCGGGGGAACTGTTCGAACTCAACGTGTCGCCCGCCATGCCCTCCCGTTCGGTGGGGCTGGCGCTCCCCAAGAACGCGAACATGCCGTTCTCGCTGCGCGCGTTCATCTCCCTTTGTAAAAAACAGGATACGTAAAATACGCACCCAAAACGGGTGCGTATTTTATGCTTTCAAAAATTCGAGGAGGCGTTCCACCGTTTCGCGTGCGCCCGCGGGCGAAAAGCCGTGTCCTTCGCCCTTAAAAACGACGAGGTTGGCGTTTTGATAGGTGCGCGCGGCGCGTTCGCTGTACGCGAGGGGGACGACTTCGTCCCGATCGCCGTGCAGGAGAAGGACTTCCCCGCGGTAAGCCGCGACTGCGGCAAAAATATCGTAACCGCGGAGACTGACAAAAAATTCCCGCCCGAGCGTCACGCCCCAAAGCGTGACCGTATCGGGGATGTCGGCTTGCGTCGGGAAGCGCCTGTTCCAATCGTCGGGGATGCAGAGCGCGGGATACAGGAGAACGAGTTTTCGGATATGTTCGCGGCGGGCGGCAACGATGGCGGAGACCGCGCCGCCCTGGCTCGCGCCGAACAAACAGATGCGCGTGCCGTCGACGGCGGGATGCGCCGCGAGCGTATCGAGCACGGCATCGAGATCTTCCGCTTCGGTGAACAGCGTCATCTCTTGCGTTTTCAGGGTCGCCTGCGCGTGCAGCGAGCCGCCGCAAAAATCGTAGCAGAAAGCGGCGATGCCTTGCGCGGCGAGCGCCTCGGCGGCATAGGCAAAGTCGGTCTTCGCCCCGCCGAATCCGTGGCTGAACACGACGAGGGGAACTTTTTTATAGGGGGCATCGGGCAGATAGAGCGTGCCTTCGACGATGCGCCCGTGGTGGGGGATATGACAGGAAAGCGTTTTCATGCCAAGATTATAGCACGTTTTTGATATTCTGTAAAGAGGGAAAAATAAAAGCCCGTCCCCAAAGGGACGGGTCTGGTGCCGCCGAGCGGATTTGAACCGCTACGGGATCGCTCCCATCGGATCCTAAGTCCGACGCGTCTGCCAGTTTCACCACGGCGGCGCAGGATGATCATATCACAAACGCGCCGTTTTGGCAAGCGATCAGAGCTTCTGCGGAACGGTATGCGCGGCGGGAAGTGCTTCGGCGCGGAACGCCTCCTTGCGGCGGTCCTTTCCCCAAAAGAAGAGCGCCACGCACCCGGGACCCACGTGCGAACCCGTACAGAGGTCGTAGTATTCGAGGATGATATCGTTTGCGCCGCGGGCGCGGAGCAGGTCGGCGAGATAGAGCGCGTCCTTTTCGCAGTCGGCGTGCGCGATGGCGACGGTGTTGCTTTCGGGACGGACGGCGCGCTTCGCAAAGGTGTCGGCAATGGCTTCGAGCGCCTTCTTTCTGCCGCGCGCTCTCCCGCAGGAGACGATCTTGGTGTTTTCGCTCGCATCCGCCATCAAAAGGGGCTTGATGTTGAGGAGCGTCCCCGCGATGGCGACGGTGCGCGAGATGCGCCCGCTGCGGCGGAGATATTTGAGATCGTCCACCGTGAAAAAGCTGTTCATTTTATAGGTGTTTTCCTTGACCCATGCCGCGCACGCTTCGGCGCTTTCGCCCATGTCGCGCAGATCCGCCACCTTGATGGCGATGAGCCCTTCGCCGAGCGATGCGTTCGCGCTGTCGAGCACAAAGACCTTGCGGTCGGGGAAGCGCGCGGCAAGGCGTTTTCCCGCCTCCTGCGCCTGTGCGAACGTTCCGCTCACGCCCGAAGAGAGGGTGAAGAGCAGCACGTCGCGCCCCTCTTCGAGGGCGGGTGTGAGCGCCTCTTCGAACGCGGCGGCGGGGAGCAGCGAGGTCTTCGCCTCTGCGCCCGCGCGCATCGCGTCGTAAAATTGCTTCGCCGTCTCCTCGAACGGCATATCTTCGGTAAAGCAGGGGTGTTCTTCCCCGTTCACGATGTAATTGAACGAGATCACGCGGATGTCGCGTGCGATACGGATGTCGTTGGGGATGTTTGCCGCCGAATCGACGTAGATGGCAAAAGGTTTCATGCGTTCCTCCCTTGTGCGGCTGCTTTGCCGTATGCAGGCAATTCGCCGCGGCACAGCTTTTCGCTGCGCTTCTTACCGTAAGTATACCACATCTTTTTATAAATTACGCCCTATTTCCCCGCGGCGCCGCTCTCGTCTTTTTTACGCGCCTTCTATTGCGGCGCATGCGCACTCTACTCGCCGAAAAACCAACTCTACTCAGAGTAGAGTTGCCTTTTTTATGTATCCGTACGGTAGCAAAAGACAAATTTATGTATCCAAACGGGAACAGAAGCCGACCGCCGCGTATCCAAACGGATACAATGGGCGCGATCCATGTATCCGGATCGGAACAAACGACTTTGCGTACGAAAAAAAGGACGAGGACGGGCATTGCGCTGCATAGGATATACCGAACGGAGGTACGATATGATCGAAATGCTTTGCGCCATGCTGCTAAAGCTGTTCTTTTTTACGGGGGCGGTGCGGGACGAGGGCTCCTATCCTCGTCCGCTCTCCAAAGAGGAGGAGGAAAAATATCTTACGCTCGCGCGCGGCGGGGATAAGCGTGCGCGCGATACGCT
>CALVPW010000133.1 GCA_944354085.1 uncultured Clostridia bacterium
GCGCAAAGGAGGGTGCCGACGGGCAGCCCCATGCGCTTTGCGTAATACGCGGCGAGGATGTTGCCGAAATTCCCCGTGGGCACGGTGAAGTTCACCTTGTCCCCCATCTTGATCTGATCGGAAGAGACGAGATCGCAGTACGCCGAAAAGTAGTAGCAGATCTGCGGGGCGAGCCGCCCGAAGTTGATGGAATTCGCCGAAGAGAGCAGATACCCCTTTTCGCGCAGCGCCTTTTTGCAGCTTTCCGAACCGAAGATCTTTTTGACGCCCGTCTGGCAGTCGTCGAAATTGCCGCGCACGGCGACGACGTTGACGTTCTCCCCTTCCTGCGTGCACATTTGCAGCTTCTGCATCTTGGAGACGCCGTCGTCGGGATAGAACACCATGATCTTGATGCCCTCCGCGTCCTTAAAGCCTTCGAGCGCGGCTTTGCCCGTATCGCCGCTGGTGGCGACGAGGATGAGGACGTTCTCCTTGATCCCGCAGAGATCGCACCCCTTGCGCAGCAGATAAGGAAGCACGGTGAGCGCCATGTCCTTGAAGGCGCACGTGGGCCCGTGGAAGAGCTCGAGCATATACATGCCGTTTTCCACGCGCACGAGCGGGGCGGCGTCGCCGTCGTCGAAGCGGGAATACGCCTCTTTGAGGGCGCTCAAAAGCTCCGCCTCGTCGTATTCGTCGAGGTATTTATGCAAAATAAAGGCGGCGCGTTCGGGATAATCCATCCCGAGCATCGCCTCCATCTCGGCGGCGGTGACGGCGGGAAAACGCTCGGGGACGAACAGACCGCCGTCCTTTGCGATGCCCTGCACGATCGCCTGCGCGCCCGTGACCTTTTCTTCTCCTCTCGTGCTGACAAAAATCATGCGTCCTTTCCCTGCGGCACTGCCGCATCCTCCTTTTTTACGGGCAAGCCGTCCCTTGAACAAGGGACGGCGCCGATGGTGTTGTTGCGATCAAAGATACTTTTTGGCAAAATCCGGAAGATCTTCTTCGGCACAGCTGCAAGTGATGTACAGCTTGAGATCGCGCATCTCTGCGACCTTTTCCATCATATAGAAGAACTGCGCCATATCGGCGATCGCCTTGCCGGCGATCCTTGCGATCCCGTCGACGTAAACGTACTCGTTATCGTACCCGCCGGCGATCACGCCCTTGATAAAACCGCAGAGCGCGTCCTCGCCCGCGACCGCATAGTCGCTCGTATCCACGAAACGGATCTCGCGGCGCAGATCGTACATGTACCGCTTGGTATCGGTGATAAAAATCAGGTTCCCCTTTGCCGTCTCGACTGCCGTATTTGCCGCGTCGATGATGCGCTTCGTCTTGCCGCTGCCCTTGGGACCGCAGATGACTTTAACCATTTGATCCTCCTCGTCGCCCGAAGGCGATGTTTTATTATCTATATTCTAACAAGTTTTCGTGTATATTTCAAGAGGATTTGCAAAATTTCCCCGAAATTTTTTATTTGAGGCTGCGGAGGAAGGCGTCGATGCGGTCGAGCCCTTCGAGCATGTCCTCCATGGAGAGCGAATAGGAAAGACGCACGCAGTCGGGCGCACCGAAGGGCGCGCCGGGCACCACCGCGACTTTTGCCGCATCCAGAAGGAGCTCCGCAAAATCGGCGCTCGTTTTGATGACGCGGTCGCCGAACTTTTTGCCGAACGCGCCGTCGACGACGAGCATCATGTAGAACGCGCCTTCGGGCACCACGCAGTAGACGCCCTGCATCTCTGCAATACGGGCGATCATGGCGGTACGGCGGGACGCGAAACGGGCGACCATCTCTTCGACGGAGGCTTCGGGCGAGTTGAGCGCTTTGATCGTCGCGTACTGCGCGACGGAGCAGGCGTTGGACGTTGCGTGGCTCTGGAAGGAATCGATGGCTTTGGCGATATCCTTGGGCGCGGCGAGATAGCCGATGCGCCAGCCCGTCATCGCATACGTCTTGGAGACGCCGTTCACGGTGACGGTGAGCTCCTTCATCGCATCGGAGACCTTTGCGAACGAGAAGGGCTTCGCCCCGTCGTAGACGAGTTTTTCGTAGATCTCGTCGGAGATGACGAAGACGCAATGCTTCTCGCAGACGGCTGCGAGCGCGCGCACCTCCTCCTCCGAATACACCGCTCCCGTGGGATTGCAGGGCGAGTTGAAGATCATGAGCTTGGTCTTTGGCGTGATCGCCGCTTCGAGCTGCTCCGCCGTGATCTTGTAGCCGTTCTTTTTGCTCGCCTCCACGAAGACGGGCACGCCGCCCAGCGTACGGACGACCTCGGGATAGGTCAGCCAATAGGGCGCGGGGATGATGACCTCGTCCCCCTCGTCGATGAGCGCGTAGCAGGCGTTAAAGATGGAATGCTTTGCGCCGTTGGAGACGATGATCTGCGAAGGCTCGTATTCCAGCCCGTTATCGCGCGAGAACTTCTCGCAGATGGCGCGGCGCAGCTCCATGATGCCCGAAGAAGGCGTATATTTGGTCTTCCCGAGGCGCAGCGCCTCGATGCCCGCTTCGACGATGTGCGCGGGCGTGGGGAAGTCGGGCTCGCCGACGCCGAAGTTGACGACGCTCTCGCCCGCCGCCTTCATCGCCTTGGCTTTGGCGCTGATCGCAAGCGTCTGCGAGGGCGAAATGGTCTGGATCCTTTTTGCAAGCCGTTCTTTCATATGTTCCACCTCTGAAAATGAAATTCGATATCCCTGCCGCGGCGGGCTCACGCCTCTTCTGCCGCGGACGAAAGTTTGCGCTCGGTATCCGCACGGGCGAGCGCGTCGATCATCTCGTCGAGATCGCCCGCGAGGAAATTTTCCATCGAATGCAGGCTGAGCCCAATCCTGTGATCGGTGATGCGGCTTTGGGGGAAATTGTAGGTGCGGATGCGTTCGCTCCTGTCCCCCGTGCCGACGAGGCTCTTGCGCGACGCGGCTTCCTTGGACGCCGCCGCGCCGTTGTAGTAGTCGTACAGCCTGTTTTTGAGCACGCGGTACGCCTTTTCTTTGTTTTTGAGCTGACTGCGCTCGTCCTGACAGGTCACGACGATGCCCGTCGGGAAATGCGTCAGGCGGATGGCGGTCTCCGTTTTGTTGACCTTTTGCCCGCCCGCGCCCGAAGAGCGGAACAGATCGACGCGGATGTCCTTTTCGTCGAGCTGCACTTCCACTTCCTCCGCCTCGGGCAGCACCGCCACGGTGACGGTGGAGGTGTGGATGCGCCCCTGCGACTCCGTCTCGGGCACGCGCTGGACGCGGTGCACCCCGCTCTCGTATTTGAGGCGGGCGTAAGCGCCCCGCCCCTCGACGTTGACGATGGCTTCCTTCATGCCGCCGAGCTCCGTCTCGTTGAGGTCGACGATCTCCCAGCGGAAGCGGTGCTTCTCGCAATACGCCATGTACATGCGGTAGAGTTCGTAGGCAAAGAGCGCCGCCTCCTCCCCGCCCGCGCCCGCACGGATCTCCAGCGTGCAGCCGCGTTCGTCGTTCTTATCCTTGGGAAGGAGCAAGATCTTGAGCTGCTTTTCCATTGCCGCGAGCGTTTCTTTGAGCGAGAGCACTTCCTCTTCGAGCAGCGCCCGCATCTCCCCCGTCTCGCGCTGCGCTTCCGCGGCGGCGGCGTCCATCTCGGCGCGCTTTTTCTCGTACGCCTCGTACGCGAGCGCCACGGGTTCGAGCTCCGCCCGCTCGCGCGAAAGGCGGGTCCACCGCTCCATATCGGCGAGCGCCTCGGGCGAGGAGAGCATCTCTCCCAGCTCGTGATAGCGCGCCGCCACAGACCGTAACTTTGCGAACATACCTTAAAACCCGATCTTGACGATGCGTTCCACGCCCGCAAAGTCGCGCACGACCATCGCGAAGTCGCAGCGGGCGACGGTGCGGAAGATACGGATGATCTCCTGCGCCTGATCTTCGCCGCATTCGAGGATGCACATCCCCCCGCGGACGATATACCGCCCGATCTTTTCGGCGATGCGCCTGTAAAAATCCAGCCCGTCCACGCCGCCGTCGAGGGCGAGGTGCGGCTCGAAATCGCGCACGTCCTTGGGAAGGGACGCCATCTCCGCGCTCCTTACATAGGGCGGGTTGGCGGTGATGAGGTTGTACCTGCCGCGGACGCCCGTAAAAAGATCTGCCTTTTGGAAGGTGACGTTGGCTTTGTTGATGCGCGCGTTCTCACGGGCGAGTTCGAGCGCCTCTTCCGAGATATCCGTACCCACCACCGTGACCTGCCTGTCCTTTGCCGCTTCGCAGGCGACGGCGATGGCGATCGCCCCGCTGCCCGTGCACAGATCGAGCATGCTGTCGCCGTCTTTGAGGGAAGCGACCGCCTGCCGCACCAAAAGCTCCGTCTCGGGGCGGGGGATGAGCACGCGCTCGTCCACTTTGATGAGATATCCGTAAAAATCGGTGTCGCCGAAGATATACCACAGCGGCCTGCCCGTCATGCGCTCCTCAAAGATGCGCAAAATGCGCTCGCACTCCCTGCGGTTGACGATGCGCTCTTGTGAGAGCTTGTCGCGCGGGATCTTCAAACAAAGGCTCGCGATCCACTCCGCGTCGGACGCGTCGATGTCCTTTTCGGCAAAGCGTTCCTTCATCATGGCGAGCAAGCCCGAAAGTTTGCGCTCCGTCGCAAAGATATGCTCGGGCGCGGAAGGATCGTCGTCGAGCCGCTTCGCCTCGCGAAAAGCGCGGATGGCGCATTCGATCTGCGCCTCGTCGGGCTCGCGCGTAGTCAAAAGCTGCATCAGATACCCGGGCGCCTTTAAGGGCAGGACGAGCACGGAATCGGTGAGCGACAAGAGCTTTAAGATCTCGTACGAAATGCCCGCGACGATGGGAAGACAGACGAGCTTTGCAAGGAAATTGATGATAAAATCCGCAATGCGGACGCCCGTGAGCCCCGTGAGCGAGAGCGCCCACCCCACCAGCGCGAACACGAAGATGGAGATGACGAGCACGATGAAAATAAACGTCGTGCCGCACCTGTCGTGCATGCGGGACGCCTTTTTGACGTTCTCCACCGTCAAAGCGTCGCCGTATTCGTAACAGTTGATGGTCTTATGTTCTGCGCCGTGATACTCGTACGTTTCGCGCATCGAACGGAAAATGAGCGTGAACAGGATATACAGCAAAAAGATCGCGAAACGGAAGCCGCCTTCGATGAGGTAATACCAGATGCTCCCCGTCCCCAGACGCGGCGCAGCCTCTGCAACGAGCGCGGCAAAATAATTGGGCAGGAACAAAAAGAGCGCCACGGCGATGAGCACGCCCAAGACCGTGGAAACGGTCGTGACGATATCGCCGACGGAGATCTTCCACTTTTCCGCCATCCATTTGGAGAGTTTGGAGGGCTCCTCGTCCTCCACGACGGCGACCTCGGCGCTGCGCATGAGCGACTTCATGCCGAGCACGATGGACTGCACAAAATTCACCACGCCGCGCACGAAAGGAAAACGCGTCCATTTGCGCCGCTTTTTGGCGCGGATGCGCTCTGCCTCCGTCTGCATCTCTCCGTTGTCGTCGCGCACGACGGTCGCCATGCCGCGCTTGCCGCGCATCATGACGCCTTGGATGACGGCTTGCCCGCCGATATAGGTGCGCTGTTTCTTCTTTCTCATGCAAATATCCCGTTTCGTTCTTTATTCGCGGCGCGCGCCGCACTTCGCGCGCGCGTAACAGCAAAACAGCCTCCCGTATCCGTGAGGCTGCCGTACGGTCAGATACCGTATCTCTTCTTGAACTTGTCGACGCGGCCGCCGGTATCGACGAGCTTCTGACGACCCGTGAAGAAGGGGTGGCATTTGCTGCAAATATCCACCTTCATGACGTCCACGTCCTTGGTGGTACCCGTTTTGAAGGTCGCACCGCAAGCGCAGACGACCGTCACCTCGTGGTAATTGGGATGGATCTCGGGCTTCATGATGTTTTCACCTCGCTTGTTTTCAGGAAATTCCTTGCTATTATACCCGTTTTGCAGGCGTTCGTCAACTGATTTTGGAAGACATTCGAAAAAACTTCCCCGCCGCCGTCAATTTTTTCCCGCAGGGCGGGCAAAAGCGAATTCTCGTGCGAATCGCTTGCAAAATGCGCCCGTCAGGAGTATAATGGGGGTATAAAGTGGGTGATTTTGCGAAAATTGCCCTTTTGGGAGGAATGCCGCATGAACGTGTGGAAACTTTCCGCCGCCAAAAAACTTGAGCGGACGGAAGCGGAAAATCCCCTTCCCGAAGAGGGGAAGGTGCGCATCCGCGTGACCAAACTCATGTTCAACGGGACGGACGCCGCGCTCTATGAAGGCGCGGTCAAATGCAAATACCCCCTCGTGCCGGGGCGTTACGCCGTGGGGCTCGTGGCGGAAGGGAGCAGCGTGGGTTTTTTGCCCAAAGGCACCCGCGTATTGCTGCATTCGTTCGTCGCCGCGCCCGACACGGGCACCGCAAAAAAGGACTTCTCGGAGGACGACATCCTGCTGTGCGGACGCACGGCGGACGGCTATATGCGCGATCTTCTGTACCTCGCGCCGCACGATTTTACGCCGCTTCCCGACGCCGTGAGCGACGAAAAGGCGCTTCTTTTGCACCACGTGGCGCTCGCAAAGGCGGCGGTGGATAAGCTCGGCGCGGGAAAAGGGCAGCACATCGCCGTGATCGGCGCCAACCTGTTGGGCATCCTCATATGCCAGCTGCTCATCTATCAGCAGACGGCGCCCATCCTCATCGATACCGACGCGGCGCGGCTGGAATTTGCCCGCACCTGCGGCGTTTATTACACGATGCAGGCGGACGAGCACCTCGTCGACGGCGTCGCCGCCGTCACGGGCGGGCGGCTCGCGAGCGGCGCCGTTTACGTGACGAGCGCGCAGCGCAACGATCCCGCCCTTCCCTTCGGCGTCTGCGCGGCGGGCGCGAACGTGGTGATGTGCGGCTCGCGCGAGGATTTTTCCGTCAGTTTCGCGCAGCCCTTCCGCAAACAGCTCTCCGTATACTGCGTCTCGGGCAGGTCCGAAAATCTCGAAGCTGCGATCAACCTTATGGTGAGCGGCGCGGTCGACCTCTCCCCTTTCACCTTCCGCCAGACGAAAGCGGACGGCTTGGACGCCTTCCTTGCAGGCTATGCCGAAGCCAAGCGCGGCTTCGCTGAAATCGACGTCGTGACCCTCATCTGACCGCATATGCATGCGCGGACATGGGTACCGCCTTTTTGCGTCGTTTAAGACATGGTCGGCACCTCATATGCAGGCACGCGCACAGGAAGAACGGATATGATCAAATTCATCGCGACCGATCTGGACGGAACGCTTTTGGACGGAGAGCGCAGGCTCCCCGAGGAGATCTTCCCCCTGATCGCACAACTCAAAGAGGCGGGCGTTTTGTTTGCGCCCGCGAGCGGAAGGCAGTACGCGAACCTGAAAAAGCTGTTCGCGCCCGTCGCGGACGACGTGGTGTTCATCTGCGAAAACGGCGCGCTCATCAAGTACCGCGGGAAGACGCTGCACTGCCATCCCATCCGCGATCTGTACTTAAAAGAGGCGCTCGACGAGATCCGCGCCCTTCCGCACCTTTATCCCATGCTGTGCGGGACGGATTGGGCGTACATCGAAAACAGCGAGATGCCCTTCTTCCAATATGCGATGCTCTCGTACACCAACTGCAAAAAGGTCGAAGATCTGGACACGGTGATCGGGCGGGAGGATATCTGCAAGATCGCCGTCTACGACGAGATCGCCGCGGCGGAAAACTGCATCAAGGTGCTCCCGCAGCGGCTGCCGCATTTAAGGACCATCCTTTCGGGCTTCGATTGGTGCGACGTTTCGGCGCCGGGCGCCAACAAGGGCGAAGCCATCCGCTTCATCCGCAGACAGTTCGGGCTGGAAAAAGAGGAATGCGCCGCCTTCGGCGATCATATGAACGATTTTGAGATGCTCAGCGAATGCGGCTATGCGTACGTGCCCGAAAACGCCTATCCGCCCCTCAAAAAACTTGTAGGGAGGGTCATCCCCTCCAACGAACGGCACGGCGTCATCACAAAGATCCGCGAGATGATCGCGGCGCGGGAGGTATCGGCATGAAATATATGATCGCATCGGACATCCACGGTTCGGCGCATTGGTGCGCCCTTTTGAAGGCGCGTTTCGAGGCGGAAAAACCGCAAAAACTGCTGCTTTTGGGCGATCTTTTGTACCACGGCGCCCGCAACGCCCTGCCCGACGGGTATTCCACGCTGGAAACGGCGAAGATCCTCAATAGCATGAAAGAGCATATCCTTTGCGTGCGCGGCAACTGCGATTCGGAAGTGGACGCCCTCGTTTTAGAATTCCCCGTCGCCGCCGACTACGCCGTCCTGCCCGCGGCGGGCAGAACGCTTGTTCTCACCCACGGGCACAAGGCGTACGGCGTGCTCGCGGACGGCGACGTGCTCGTGAACGGGCATTTCCATGTGCCCGCCTTTGAACGGCGCGCGGGATATGTGTACGTGAACTGCGGCTCGGTCTCCATCCCCAAGGAAAATTCCCCGCATTCCTACCTCATGCTCGAAGACGGGACGCTCACGTGGAAAAACGTGGAAACGGGCGTTCCCTTCCGCACGGAGCACCTTTTTTAGAGCTTTTGGAAGAAATATCAAAAATTTTTTGCGGAAATATTGACTTTTTTCTGCAATCGGTATAAAATAAGAGTATCAAAAAAAGGAGATATGAATTATGACTTGGTTCAACAAACAGAGCCGTTTGGTGCAGATCATCCTGCTCATCATCCCCGTGGTCAACTGGGTCGTCGAGATCCTCGTCCGTTGGAGCACGTGGCTGCAAAAGGGCGGCGTCGTCAGGCTCGTCATCTGTATCGTCGTTACCGTCTTCGGTATCGTCGTCGGCTGGATCGACGCGATCTGGTGCCTGCTCTTCAAGCATCTTTTTCTGCAGTAACGAACAAAAAACGGTCCGCAGCAATGCGGGCCGTTTTTTTATGCCGTGTGAAACATTCTGCATCCGCGCCTATGGAGCGCAGCCGCATCTCTGCGGCGCACACTCCCACCGCCCCTTTCGGGGCACCTCCCTCAAAGAGGGAGGCAAGGTGTTGTGCGCACTCGTCATAGCCCTCGGCGCCCTCCTTAGAGGAAGCTGGCGAGCGTAAGCGAGACTGAGGGAGTTCTCGGCGCGCCCGCAGAGCGTTCCGGACGCTCAAAGATCGAACGCGATCGCCGTGATATCGTCGTCGAAGGTATCGGTAAACTCTCTGAGTGCCGCCTTTAAGCGTTCGATAAAGCGTTCGGCGTTCTCCGAGCGCTGCAGGATCTCCTCTACGCGTTCGACGGAAAAGAGCTCCCCCGCCCCGTTGCGGCATTCGGTGACGCCGTCCGTCACGAGCGCGAGGATATCGCCGCTGCCGTAGCCGATGACGCGGTCCTCGTAGCGATAGGACGGCATCCAGTTGGAGACGGGCGGCGCGTTCATCACGATCTCGTCGATGCCGAGCGCGCTCTTTAAGAGCATGGGCGCGTTGTGTCCCGCCACGCTGTAACAGATCTCGCGGTCTGCCCTGTCGATCCGCACGGCGACGGCGGTCACATACGACGTTTCGTCCAGGTTGAGTTCCTGGAATTTATCGTTGAGGGCGGTGAGCGCCTTGGCGGGAGAGGGCTCCGATCTGTCCCAGCCCGCTTTGACGAAGGCAGAGAGCATCCCCGCCGAGATCCCTTTGCCCGAGACGTCTGCCAAAAATCCCATCGTCTGCCCCGCGACCTCGTACACGTCGGGCAGG
>CALVPW010000134.1 GCA_944354085.1 uncultured Clostridia bacterium
CGGGCGCCAGAGCGCTTTTGAGCACCTTCACGTCGTCGGGAAGCAGGCGGTTGAGCGCCTCGCGCAGCTTTTCGGGCGGGACGGACGTCTCGCCGTCGAGATGGCACACCTGCCCCGCCGCGTGCACACCGGCATCCGTCCTGCCGCTGAACGCGAGCGTGACGGGCGCGCCGAACACCTTCTCCGCCGCCTCTTCCAAGACGAACTGCACCGTGCGGGCATTCTTTTGCCGCTGCGAGCCGCAAAAATGCGTACCGTCATATCCGATGAGAAGAACGCACCCTGCCATACGCGCCTCAGTAAGGTGCGGGCAGGTACACTTTCATGAGCACCACGCCCGTGATGAGCGCCGCGACCGCCAAAAACGCCACGAGATCGCGCCACGTAAAGCGCAGTTTTTTGTATTTGGTGCGCCCGTTCCCGCCCGTATAACAGCGGGCGTCCATCGCGTCGCCGAGTTCGTCCGCACGGCGGAACGCCGACAGGAGCAGCGGCACGAGGATGGGGACCATCGCTTTGACGCGTTTGAAGAGGTTTCCGCTCTCGAAATCGGCGCCGCGCGCCTTTTGCGCGTTTTTGATGCGCTCCGTCTCGTCCATCAGGATGGGGATAAAGCGGAGCGCGATGCTCATGACGAGCGCCAGCGCATGCACGGGAAGTTTGATCCATTTGAGCGGCGTCAGCAAACTCTCGACGCCGTCGGTGAGCGAGACGGGCGTCGTCGTATAGGTGAGCATGGAAGAGCAGACCACCAAAAGCACCAGCCGCAGAGCGAGGAATGCCGAAAAGATGAGCCCCTCCTTGGTGATGGCGAACACCCACCACGCCGCATACACCGTCTCGCCGTTGTAAAAGAGGATGTTCAGCGCCGCCGTGAACAACACGAGGAACAGAACGCCGCGCACCGCGCGCAGCACCTTGCCGAACGGGATGCGGGAGACGACGACGATGACGACGAGCAGCCCCGCGCACAGCGCGAGCCCGTAAAAGTTGCTCGCAAGGAAGATCGCCACGATATACGCGATGAGGAAGATGAGTTTTAAGCGGGGATCGAGGCGGTGCGAGAAGGAATCGACGGGATAGTATTGTCCGAAGGAAACGTCTTTCATGCGTTGTCCCCCTTCTTTTGCGCCACCCAGCGCGCGAGCACTTTTTCCACGAAATCGTTGACCGTGAGATCGCAGTCGAGCGAAACGCCGCGCTTTTCGAGCGCCGCGCAAAGTTTTGCGGTGAGCGGCACGTCGAGCCCGAGCGCGGTGAGCTCGTCGGCATGGCGGAAGAGTTCTTTGGGCGGCAGGACGAATTTGACGCTGCCCTCCGAAAAGACGGCGGCTTTGGTGCAGTTCTCGCTGATCTCGTCCATATCGTGCGAGACGATGACGATGGTCTTGCACCATTCGCTGTGCAGCTTATGCAAAAGCTCCATCACTTCCTGCTTGCCGAGCGGATCCAGCCCCGCGGCGGGCTCGTCGAGCACGAGCACCTCGGGACGGGTGACGATGACGCCCGCAATGGCGACGCGCCGTTTTTGCCCGCCCGAGAGTTCGAAGGGCGATTTGTCTTTCAGCGCCTCGTAATCGAGCCCGACGACTTCGACCGCCGCCTTGACGGCGCGCTCCGTCTCCTCGTCGGAAAGCCCTTTGGAAAAATTCTTTAAGCCGAACGCCACGTCTTCCTTCACCGTTTCGGCGAACAGCTGGTATTCGGGGTATTGGAAGACCATCCCCACGTGTTTGCGCAGGGCGCGGAAATCCGTCTTTTTGTCGCCAAGGTCGATATCCCCCACTTTGAGCACCGTCTCGGGCGGGGGGAGCTGTCCTTTTTTCAGTTTTTTCTTTTTATACCGTTTGAGGGAGGAGGGCAGGCGGATGAGCCCGTTCAGATGCTGCACAAAGGTGGACTTGCCGCTGCCCGTATGCCCGATGATGCCGAAAAACTCCCCCTCTTCGATGGTGAGGGATACGTCCTTCAAAGCGGCGGTCGCAAAGGGCGATCTTGCGTTGTACACATAGGAGAGGTGTTCGGCGACTATACGCATTTTGCGATCTCCTCCGCCAAAGCCTCGGCGTCCAGCGTGTTGGGGACGGGCATCCCCGCCGCCCTGAGGCGGTTGCAGACGACCCCGATGCGGGGCAGCGCCAGATTGTATGTGACGAGTTCTTCCTGCCGTTCGAAGATCTCCTCCGGTCTGCCTTGCATGACGATCTCGCCGCGGTTCATCACGACGGCGCGGTCGGCGAGCAGCGCCTCCTCCATAAAGTGCGTGATGAGCACCACCGTGATGCCCTCCTCCTTGTTGAGGCGGGTGACGACCTCGACGATCTCGCGCCTGCCGCGCGGATCGAGCATGGCGGTGGATTCGTCCAAAATGACGGCGCGCGGCTTTAACGCCAGCACGCCCGCGATGGCGACGCGCTGCTTCTGCCCGCCCGAAAGGCGCGCGACGGTGGCGTGGCGGTACGCCTCCATCCCCACCGCACGCAGCGCGAAATCGATGCGCCTTCCGATCTCTTCGCGCGGGAGCCCGACGTTCTCCGCACCGAACGCCACGTCGTCCTCCACGATGGTGGCGACCGTCTGGTTATCGGGATTCTGAAAAACGACCCCCACGTTTTTGCGGACGTCGAACAGGTTTTTATCCGTCAATTGCACGCCGAAGACGGAGACGCTCCCCGCATCGGGAACGAGCAGCCCGTTCGCAAGACGGGCAAGCGTGCTCTTCCCGCTGCCGTTGTGTCCCAAAACGGCGACGAATTCTCCTTCCTCGACGGAAAAATTAAGTTTGTCGATGACGAACGGGCTGTCCTCCTCGTAGCGGAAGGACACGTTCGAAAATGCGATCGCTTTCATGCGCTCCACGCGCCGACCCCCGTATTCTCCCGCACGGGACGGCCGGCTGATTACCTTGTTATAGATTATACCAAATCTGCCGCTTTTTTACAATGAAATCGCCGTGATAATTTTGAAAATGCGGCAAATTCTTTGCATCTTGCCGCCGCCGCGATCAAAAGGGCGCCCAAAAAAACGCGCGGCGTTCGTTTGCATGAAATTTTCTTGCAAGATACGCAAATATTTTCACAACGCATCTTGACTTCGCGCGAAAAACACGGTATAATAGTGGCGAGCGGTGAAAAACGGCTGTTTTTTGCCGTGCAAAAAAGCGGCGGCGGCTTTAAGGGCCGCCCCTTCCGTACGGATCACGCGAACGCAAAAAAGCGTTTCGTGAACATAAAGAAGAAAATTATATAATGGAGGTTTTTCGATGACCAAGATGACGATTGACGGCAATACCGCCGCGTCGCACGTCGCTTACGCCTTTTCGGAAGTAGCGGCGATCTACCCCATCACGCCTTCCTCGCCGATGGCGGAATCCGCCGACGAGTGGGCGACCCAGGGCAGAGTGAACATGTGGGGACAAAAGCTCCGCATCGCGGAGATGCAGTCGGAGGGCGGCGCTGCCGGTGCCGTGCACGGCTCGCTTTCCGCAGGCGCTCTGACGACGACCTATACCGCCTCGCAGGGGCTCCTTTTGATGATCCCCAACATGTACAAGATCTCGGGCGAGTTGCTGCCCATGGTCATGCACGTTTCGGCGCGCGCGCTCGCGGCGCACTCGCTGAACATCTTCGGCGACCATCAGGACGTGATGGCTTGCCGTCAGACGGGCTTTGCGATGATCGCGGGCTGCTCGGTGCAGGAAGTCATGGACCTCGCGCTGGTGGCGCACCTCTCCACCCTTCGCGCGCGCGTTCCTTTTATCAACTTCTTTGACGGGTTCCGCACCTCGCACGAAGTTTCCAAGATCGACGTGATCGACTACGCCGAGATGAAGGCGATCTTCGACAAGAAAGGTCTTGCCAAAGACGTTGCCGCTTTCCGCGCTCGCGCGCTCAACCCCGAGCACCCCTTGCAGCGCGGCACCGCCCAGAACGGCGATACCTACTTCCAGAACCGTGAAACGGCGAACAAGTACTACAACGCGACGCCCGCCATCGTGCAGGAGATGATGGACGAGGTCTCGGCGCTCACCGGCAGAAGCTACCACCTCATCGACTACGCCGGCGCACCCGACGCGGAAGACGTGATCGTGATCATGGGCTCGGGCGCGGAGACGGTGGAAGAATCCATCAACAAGCTCAACGCGCAGGGCAAAAAATACGGCCTTATCAAAGTGCGTCTGTACCGTCCCTTCGTCACCGACGCGTTCGTCGCAGCCATCCCCAAGAGCTGCAAGCGCATCGCGGTGCTCGACAGGACCAAGGAGCCCGGCGCTCTGGGCGAGCCCCTCTACCTCGACGTATGCACCTCCATGCTCGAAAAAGGCATCAAGAACATCGACGTGGTCGGCGGCAGATACGGCCTTGGTTCCAAAGAGTTCAATCCCTCGATGGTGCTCTCGGTGTATAAGAACCTTGAGAGCAAGCAGCCCAAGCACCACTTCACCGTGGGTATCTACGACGATCTCACCCACACCTCGCTCGACTTCTCCGAGAAGTTCGACGCCGCGCCCGAAGGCTCCACGAGCTGCAAGTTCTACGGCCTCGGCTCCGACGGTACGGTGGGTGCGAACAAGAACTCCATCAAGATCATCGGCGACCATACCGATATGTACGCGCAGGCTTACTTCTTCTACGATTCCAAGAAGTCGGGCGGCATCACCGTCTCGCACCTGCGCTTCGGCAAAAAGCCCATCCAGAGCGAGTACCTCATCGACGCGGCGGACTTCATCGCCTGCCACAACCCTTCGTACGTGATCCGTTACGATATGGTGAGCGACCTCAAAGAGGGCGGCGCCTTCCTTTTGAACGCGCCTTGGACGACGGTCGAAGAGCTGGATAAGAACTTGCCCGCAAAGGTCAAGAACGCGCTCGCCAAAAAGAAGGCGAAACTTTACGTGATCGACGCGATCGCCATCGCCGCAAAGCTCGGGCTGCGCGGCAGGACGAACACCATTTTGCAGTCGGCGTTCTTCCTTATCAACGAGCAGATCATGCCTTACACCGAGGCGGTGGATCTCATGAAGAAGATGGCGTACAAGTCCTTCGCGAGAAAGGGCGACGCCGTCGTGCAGATGAACTACAACGCCATCGACTCGGCGAAAGAGCACCTCGTCAAGATCGACATCCCCGCTTCGTGGGCGACCACCACGGAGGGCGCGGAGATGATCAAACTTGCCGACAACGACTACTTCAAGAACGTCGTCGCGCCCATCCTTGCGCTCGAGGGCGACAAGCTGCCTTCCTCCGC
>CALVPW010000135.1 GCA_944354085.1 uncultured Clostridia bacterium
AACATGACGGGCGCGTTCATTTTCTGCGCGTACTCTTTTGCGAGCATCGTCTCGGAAATTTCGGGACCGAAGTTGCCGAGATACACGCAGAGCGCATTGCAGCCCTCTTTTTCGAGGTCTGCAAGCGCCTCCTTCATCTGCACTTCGCTCTCGACGATGCACACGGGGCATTCGTAGATATCGCCCTTGCCGTACTTTTTCTCGTACGCCGCAACGAGCGCCTTTCTTCTGTTCACCGAAAGGCTCTCGGGGAAACAATCGCGCGAGACCGCAACGATGCCTACTTTCATTTTGAGAATGTTTTGCATATCTTCACCTCTTGAATTTTCTTATTTTGCAGCGCAGCGTATTATCGCCCGCACGGCGTATGCCAGATCTTTACGCGGTTTTTGCCGACGTGCAGCTGCTGCAAAGGTCCTGCGATGACCGCGCCTTGGAAGGCATTCCCCGCAAGGTCGGTATCGATCTTCAGATCGCCGCCGTCGGGACGATCGAACCGCGCCTCCGTGATGCGCGTCATGCCAAGGCGCGCGCTCGTGATGCATTCTCCCTTGACCGAGAGCACCTCGCGGGGCAGCTCGATCTCGAGATACACGCCGTCGCCGCCGCGGACGATCTTCGCGTTCCCGTCGGCATCCGAAACACAGTTGTTCTTCTCCGTCTCAAATGCGCGCGCACCGTTCAGATAGACGTTCCCCTCGATATCGACAGGCTGACGGACGCGCTCGAACTGTTCGAGATCGCCGTACCCGAGCGCCCTCACCTGCTCGACATACGCCTCCAACGAGGTCGGAGAACCGTTATACTCCGCCGTGCCGTAGTGTTTCCCCGCTTCCTTCCCGCCGATGAAGATGTTTTGCAGCCAGCGGTCGTCACCGCCGTACACGGGCACGGTGCCCGCGGGCAGCGTTGAATGCGGGACATGGTATGGCGTTGCGCGGTTCAAAACGGGATAGTGATTAAGAAACCCGCACACGAGGTTGTGTACGTACGCCCCGCCCTGCGCGGCATTGTCGAACGCGTACGCCGATGCAAAAATGTTGTTATCGACAAGGTAAGGTCCGTGCGAGACCTCGACAAAGAGATCGCGGTTGTTATGCTCAAAGATATTCGCGCTCACGCGGAGCCCCTGCGCCTGCCAATCGAACCACATGCCGAGCGTGCAGTCATGCACGTAGTTGTCGTGAACATATGTATCGATCGCCGCGTGCAGTTTGATCCCGCCGAGCTCGTGTCCGTAAAACTCGTGCCGCGTCCCGATGCGGAAGATCTCGTTGCCGCAGATCTCACAAAACGCCGAGCCCATATGTCCCACGACGCCGTTTTGCCCGCAATCGTAAACGACGTTGTTCCGCACGATATGCGAGCCGATCTTTTCCTTGCTCCAGCCGATGGCAAGCGCCTTGAACACCGCCTCCATCTGATACTGATACCCCGGCTTTTGACCGTATTTCGTAAAATCGTTGTCGCCCGTCGTCTCCTCTTTCCCGAGGCTGATGCCGCTGCACTTGGAATCGTGGATGATATTTTGTTCGATGATCCAGCCCTTGCTCCAATTGGGGCCGAGGATGCCCCATTGTTTGGCGGTGGGAGGCGCCCACGGCGTCGCCGCCTGCGCCATCTCGAATCCCCTTACGGTGATATAATCGATGCCCGCCCGCTCGGGGAAAAAGCACGCTTTGCGCACGTTGAACTCAACGAGCGCTTGGTTGGGGTCGGTGCCTTGGAAGTTGGCATAGAGCGTCGTCGTACGCGCCCCCACCTCCGCATACCAACGCAAGAGAGAGGCGTCGGGATCGAGGAGCTTTTCCTCCCGCCGGTCCCACGTTTCGTAGACGCTCTTTTCCCAGCGCTCGGGGTGCAGGACTTTGTCCAAAGAAGGCGCTTCGAACAGCGCTTTGCCGTTCAGATACACCGCGGCGGTATGGATCATGTTTTCCCGCGGCGCCACCATCCAATCGCCGTCGATCTTTGTGCAGAAAGGATCGTATCCTTGGAAGATAGAGCGGTCGATCGTGGTCTTCCACACGTCTTTTTCAACGCGTTCCCACCCTTTTGCCTGCTCGGAGCCCTTGATGACGACCTTCTCCCTCTCCGCCGCCATATAGGTGATGCGAAGATCTGGGCTCTTCCCGCCGTTTTTCGGTTTGACCCATTCCCTGTACACGCCTTCGTGCACGACGACGCTGTCCCCCGCGGCGGCAGCGTCCGCCGCCCGCTGGATGGTAAGAAAAGGATGCTCCCGCGTCCCTGCATTTTGGTCAGAACCCGTTTTTGCAACATGGTAGATCATAGAACTTTTCCCCTGCTCTCCTTGTTTTTTCTTTTTTATGGCAACAGACAAAAATATCTTTATCATTCCACGGTTTTATGCTATAATTGTCTGTACGCATATATAGGATATCATGCTTACAAAAAAATAGAAAGTAAATTCGGCAATCAATATAGACAAAAATTGCTGTAACATGACGCCATGAAACATCTTTTTCAAGAATGGGGATCCTCCATCAATCTGCTTACGGATACCGCGCTCCAATTTCCGCTTCATCTGCATAAAAGCGCCGAGCTCGTCCTCGTAAAAGACGGGAAGCTCAACCTGATCTTTCCCGATCGGGAATTTTGTTTGAAAAAGGGGGATATTGCCGTTATTTTCCCGGGGCAGCTCCACGGATATAAGACGATCCGCGCCTCTGCGGTATCCACGGTCATTTTTGACCCCGCTTGCGTACAAGAGTACTTGCAGGAACTGGGGACGTATCGCCCCCGCATCCCCTATCTTGCCGCCGCCGATGTGGAGCAGGACATCTATTTTGCCTTTGAGCGATTGTATCAGAAAAATTTGAAGGAGCGGTCTATCGAAAAATCGGCATGGATCCGATTGATCATGGCAATGGTCATGCCCCAACTTCAGTTGATAAAAACAGACAAGAACGGCGAATCCGACTTGGTTTATCAGATCGTCGAATATCTTGCCGCGCATTATACGGAACATATTTCATTAAGCAATCTGGCAAAACGGCTTCACGTCAATAAATATTATCTTTCGCATGCCTTTTCCACAAAACTTCATTCGAGTTTTTCCGATTATCTCAATCGTCTGCGCTGCGACCATGCG
>CALVPW010000136.1 GCA_944354085.1 uncultured Clostridia bacterium
TGCGGAAACCGCTGCAATACCTATGCCGTAGCCGCACAGGCTGCGGCTTTTTGTACAAACGCTCCCGCGCCCGCGGCGCTGCGGCGGGCGTTTCAGAGCCGAAGCGTTCCGCGCCGCGCAAAAATGCTTCGGCGCGGCGAAGCCGGAAAGAGGCAGAGCGTTTTGGCGGCGTCTTTCGGGGACGCAGCTATTTTTTTCCGGCGCGGCGGCTCATCGCGTCGTGCCGCGCGAGAAAGGCGGCGAGCGCGTCGCCCGACGGCGTCGGCGCGGCGGGCATGGCGTCCGGCGGCTGCTTTTGCGGCGGGATTTCGGCGGGCGTCTCTTCCGTCTCGGGCGGACGGCTTTGCGCCGTTGCCGCGCTTTGCTCCGCCGTGAGCGCGGAGAGGGTATCGAGCAGCTCAAAAATGCCGAATTTTTCCATAAAAATCACCCCGTTTTCTCAAAAAATTCAAAGAAAAGTACAAGTTTCACGGGTTTTTGATTGCCAAAAACCTTGCTTTAGTATATAATGAAAGTCGTATCGTTAGAACGGGAAAATCTCCGCGGGAGAAATTTTCTGCGGATGAAGGGTCATTCTCATGCGTAAAATTTTTAAATGCATTACTGTTGCGGCGGCAGCGGCCGTCATTACCCTTTCGTCGGTATTTTTTGGGGGATGCGCGTATCAGTTCACGCCGCTCGAAGGAGACGTCTCGGGAGAGGTAAGTTCGCAGGGCGGTTTCGTCGTGGAAAAAGGGGAGTACGTCTATTTCATCAACGGCGTCGAAACGTATACGTCGGATAATACCTACGGCACCCCCGTCAAGGGTGCGCTCATGCGCATCAAAACCGCGGACATCAAGGCGGGCAACAACACCGCCGAAACGGTCATTCCTTCGCTGATGGTCGCGGCGGACTATACCTCGGGGATCTACATCTACGGCGACCGCGTCTATTACGCGACGCCGAACAACGTCGGCAATACGGGCGGCGACGTCGACAACACGCTGCTCTCCTTCCGCAGCGCCCGCCTCGACGGCTCCGACGTGCAGGAGCATTTCCGCGTGGCGGACAATGCTACCGTATACCGCTATGTCGAAGTGGACGGCGTTGTATATATTCTCTACGAGGAGGACGGAACGCTTTCGTCCTATAACACGGCGGAGAGCGTGAATACGACGCTTGCCGAAGGCGTTACGGAGTATGTGCTCAACAGCACGGAGAAGGGAGATCCTTACGTCTATTACACGATGACGGTAACGGACGGAGAGGATACCGAAGCGCCCTACGAATATACGAATTACAATCAGATCTACCGCGTGCGTGCGGACGCGACCGAAGCGCCCTACGAGTACACCTGGGATCAGGAATATCTCGACGAAAACAACGACGGCGAAGTTCCCTACGTCAACCTCGGCGAACTTGTGCTCGACGGGATCGGCAGGAGCGACGGAATCACGCAGTTCAACCACGACGTCGACGAGGAGAACAATAACCGCCTTTCCTACGGGTTCACCTATACGATGCAGGCATACACGAACGGCGGCATCTATTTTGTGCGCGCCTCTCAGCCCACATCGGGCAGTTCGGTCGGAAGCACCGGCGAGCTGTATTACCTCGCCGTTGACGACGTTGCGGCGGAAGGCTGGAACTCCGTCTCCGGAAACAGCGTCTATACCTCTGCCGATACGACGGGCGTCCTCGAAGTCGTGGCAAGCGCCTCGGATACGACGAACGCGTCTTCGGCGGCGTACTTCTATATCGATGAAGACAGCGAGACGGGCGTCAAGCATCACTATCTGTATGTGAACGACGCGTATATTTACCGTGTGGACGTCGTAAACGACGGCAACGGCACCAAGGCGCAGATCGGCGAGGGCGGCGAAAGCAGTCTCCGCATCGCCTCGGATGCGAGCAGCGCGACGCTCATCGCCATGGATTCCGTTTCGGACAGCACCTATTCTTATATCTACTATACCAAATCCGGCACCAGCGGCCTTACCGTGGAGCGCGCCGTGTACAACGGCGAGGCGGAGGACTACCGTACGCTCTCTGCGATCGGCGAAAACAACGCGCCCTACAAAGCGGTACAGCTGTTTGAGCTGGAACACGCTTCCAGCTGGTATAACTACGAGATCGTTGACGGCATTCTGTTCTATGCGAATGCGCAGGCGTTCGGGGATACTTCTTACAACTACGTCTGGACGGTCGATCTGACGAACGCAGACGGCTCCCTCATGAACAACGAAGCGCTGGAAGCGTTCAACGAAAAATACGACGCGATCATGGGCGAGACCGACGGCTACATTGCCGCGCTCTCGGAGGAGGGGAACGGAAAACTCTCCGATATGATCGAATATTTCTTCTACACGGGCGAACGCACGGCGGTGGATGAAAATATCGAAGAATCCATCGAAAACGGAAAGAGCGAGACCTATCTTTACAGCGAAGAGGAAAAAGACGCGTTTACCGCATTCGTCAACGGCGAGGGCGACGCGGCGGACTTCGAGGATGAAAACGGCACGCTCTACACGACGCTCTCCTATTTCACGATGCGCATCGGCGCAATGAGCGAGGATGACGAAGAGACGTACCACGAGTATTGGCGCGACGTTCTCCAGCGCTATACCGTCGCCGAAGAAGAGACGGGGCTTCCCGCATGGGCATGGGCGCTCATCGGCGTAGGCATCGGCGTTGTCGTCGTCGGCGCAGGCCTTGCGGTATTCTTCCTCGTCCGCAAGCGCAAAAAACAGGCGCAGCAGCCCCGCGAAGCGCGTATGGCGGTCGATACGACGGACGATAAAACCGTCGACGTGTACCACACGGACGACGCCGTGACGGCGGAAGCGACGGTACAGCAGCTCACGCCCGAAGAAGCTGCGCAGGCAGAGAGCGTTTCCGAAGGGGCGGAAGCCGAGGTTGCGGAGCCGTCTGCAACCGAGACGCCCGAGGCCGCGGAGCCGTCCGGAGAGGCGGCAGACGACGCGCCTTCCGCGCCGGAAGAATAACCCGATCTGAAAACTCCCCGCAAACGGATATGCACCCCGAAAGCCGGACAGGCGTTCGGAGATGTATGTCGCGAACGCGGGGAGTTTTTGCCTTTTTCCCGTCTGCGCGCGGCGAAAAAAATCTCCGCGCAAAAAAATACAAATTTTTTGAAAAACGTATAAAAAAACAGTTTACAAAAAAAATAAATACTAATATAATTTATTAGCCTGTAAGGCGTGGCTTTTGCCGATATTGTATAGGGAGGGAACAAGCATGGTGCGTTACATGAAGTGTCCGCGCTGCGAACTCAATTATATCGACGCGGAGAAGCAGGAATATTGCGACGTCTGCCTCAAAGAGATGAAAGGGATCGCGACGGACGTTGACGAGATAGAGGAGACGGAGGAAGATCTTCCCACCGAACTTTGCCCGATTTGCGGCGAGAACATGATGCGCCCCGGCGAAAAAATGTGTGAGGAATGCCGCAAAAAGGCGGAGTACGAGGAGGAAGAGCCCGATCCCGACGAGGACGACGAATGGCGCGAATACCTCGACGACGATACCGATGCGGAGCTCGATCCCGAGATCGGCGAGATCGACGAGAGTTTCGACGACGAGTTCGACGAGGAAGAGGAGGAAGAAGAGCCCGTCGACGACGAAGAGGATATGGACTACGTGACGGGCGACGAGATCTACTCCCTTGCGGACGACGACGAGGACGAGGACGACGACGAGCAGGACAACGACGACTTCTAAACAGCGTCTGCATGCAGATACGGGCGGCGGCATGGCATCCATGTTGCCGCCCTTTTGTTCTCCCGCAGGCTTGCCCGCATACTTGCCTCCCTCTATGAGGGAGGTGGCTGCGCGGCATCGCCGCGCAGACGGTGGGAGTAGCTTGCCTCCCTCCGTGAGGGAGGCGCCCCGCAAGGGGCGGTGGGAGTGCGCGCTGCGGCGCGGAGGTGTGTATGAAGACCCTCGTGGAAAAATTTTTATCGTGGCTCGGGCGGACGGGCGAGAAGAATTTCACCTGCGACGTGTGCGGCAGAGAGGTGTTCGGCGGCGAAAGGATATGCGCCGCCTGCGAAAAGACGCTCCCGTTCAACAACGGGCATATCTGTCCGTATTGCGGCAGGCGGGTGCGTGAGGCGGGCGTATGCATCGAATGCAAGGACCACCGTCCCGCCGTCGAACGGGCGCGTTCCGCCTTTGTGCACGAAGGGGCTGCCGCCGCGCTCGTGCGCCGCTTCAAACAGGGCGAAAAATATCTGTTCCGCACGCTGGCGGCGTATATGTTTCCGCTCTTGCAGCAATTTTTTGCCGACGCCGACGCGCTCGTCTTCGTCCCCATGACGCGCCGCGCGCAGCGGCGGCGGGGATACGATCAATCCCGCCTGCTCGCCGAGCGGCTCGCAAAAATGAGCGGGAAGCCCTGCCTCGACGCATGTAAAAAGCGGCGGGATACGGCGGCGCAAAAGGGGCTGGGACGACGGGAGCGCGAGCGCAATCTCGAAGGGTGTTTCGTCGTTTGCGACCGTGCCGCGGTCAAAGGCAAACGTCTCGTCATCGTGGACGACACCTTCACGACGGGTTCCACCGTCAGCGAGCTTGCCCGCGTTTTGCTGCGTGCGGGCGCGGCGCGCGTGGATGCGCTCACGGCAACGAGCGTCGAATATAAGCTCTTTCGCAAAACTTGAGATAATATCGGACGAGACGAAAACGCTCCCTGCGGGGAGCGTTTTTTTGCATGTTCCCGCGGCGCGCGTCATATGTTACAGTATCCCCGCAGGCGGGGCGCAGGACGTTTTCGACGCAAAGGGACAGGATGTGCGGCGATCTGTCAGAACTTCCTGCGGCAAGAATGATAAGATAGGTGTTGTGTGATGCGGTTTGTCACGGTCAGGGTAAAAGCCGTTGCGGCGGCGGCAGGGCTGGCGGCGGCGGTGGCGCTTTCGGCGATGTGCGCGCACGCGACGGGCGCGGCGGCGGTGTACGCAAAGGGCGCCCGCTCGCTCCCCGTTTACAGCGTGGAGCGGGAGGATCGGGCGATCGCCATCACGTTCGACTGCGCGTGGGGGGACGAATATACGGGCGAGATCCTGGATGCGCTCGGCGCGGCAAACGTGCGCGCCACCTTTTTTACGGTGCAGTTCTGGGCGGAAAAGTACCCCGAGCACCTCAAAGAGATGGCTGCGGCGGGGCACGAGATCGGCACGCACAGCGCCACGCATACATATATGTCCCGCCTCTCGGAGGCGGAGATCAGAAAGGAGCTCACCACCTCGGCAGACGCCATCACCAAGGTCACGGGCAAAGCGGTCGATCTCTTCCGCGCGCCGTACGGCGATTACGACGACCTTTTGGTTGATACGGCGGCGGATATGGGTTTTCTGACCGTGCAGTGGGACGTGGACTCGCTGGATTGGAAGGACCTCTCCGCCCGCGAGATCGCGGCGCGCATCCTCGAAAGGACGCAGGCGGGTTCCATCATCCTCTGCCACAACAACGGGCTGCATACCGCCGAGGCGCTGCCCGCCGTGCTCGACGCGCTCGTCGCCCGCGGTTATACGTTCGTGCCCGTGGGCGAGCTCGTGTACCGCACGCATTTTACCATCGACGCGGCGGGCAGACAGCACAAAGACGTTTGAAAAACAAAGATTCGGAGGGAGTCAATGGATCACAATACGGAAAAGAACAACAGGGTCTTTTTGATGGGGGAGATCGTCTCGGAAGCGACGTTCTCTCACGAGGTGTACGGCGAAGGTTTTTACGAGCTCTTCGTGCGGGTGATGCGCCTTTCGGGGCAGGCGGATATCCTGCCCGTCACCATCTCGGAGCGGCTCATCGAAGGGAACGATCTGAAAGTGGGCAGCCGCATCTGCGCGCTGGGGCAGTTCCGCAGTTACAATAAATTGGAGGGCGGGCGATCGCGGCTCATGCTCACCGTGTTCGTGCGCGAGCTCGCCGAGGAGAGCGCCGCGCGCAATCCCAACTCCATCGTGCTCTCGGGCTATATCTGCAAGCCGCCCGTCTACCGCACGACGCCGTTCAACCGCGAGATCGCCGATCTTCTCATCGCCGTCAACCGCGCATACAACAAGTCGGATTACATCCCCTGCATCGCATGGGGGCGCAACGCTCGCTTCGTGCAAAATCTCAAAGTGGGGGACCGCGTCGCGCTCTCGGGGCGCATCCAGAGCCGCGAATACGTCAAACGGCTCTCGGAAACGCAGTCCGTCACCATGACGGCGTACGAGGTCTCCGTCTCCAAACTCGCCGCCTTTGACGAGGATGAGAACTTCGATCTGGACGGCGAATTCGAGCTGTATACGGCGCAGGCGCATGCCGTGCACGGCGAGGCGGAACGCCGTTAAACGAGAAAGCGGTTTTGTTAAGCCGCTTTTTTTGTTGCGCGTCGCTTGACAGATCGCGCAAAAACGAGTACGATGGAGGTATGAAACACAAACGCTCGCCGCTCGAACTCCGCGAATCGATCCAAGCCACGCTCGAGGGCTACCGCCGATTTGATTACGATTATATCCCGTTCGGGAACAATTGGTTTATCCCCGACGCCGATTTCAAGTACCGCCAGGGTCTTGGCGGGCGGATCGTCACGGGATTTTTCCGCACCGTTTTGCAGCTTGCGGCGCCCATCCTGTTAAAGGTCGTCTACGGCTGCCGCGTGGTGGGAAAGGAAAACCGCCGCGCCCTCAAAAAGCAGGGCGCGATCGCCGTGTGCGATCATATGTCCTATCTGGATACGCTGTTCGTGCGCGCGGCGCTCGGGCATTACCGCTCCTTCCACACGATGGCGCCGTGGAACAACAAGCGGGGCGTGGGCGGCTGGTTCATGCGGCACGCGGGCATGTGGGCGTTCAGCAGCAACCTCACCGCCACCAAAAACCTGATGCGGGAGATGGAACGCAGGCTCGCGCAGGGGAAATTCATCAACTTTTACGCCGAACAGGCGATGTGAGTGAACTATCAAAAGCCCCGCCCCATGAAGGACGGCGCGTTCTATTACGCGGTCAAGTTCGGCGTGCCCGTGCTGCCCGTCTTCTGCACCTTCCGAAAGGACAAAAAAGGGCGTATGCGCCGCCTGCGCATCCACATCCTGCCCGCGGTCTATGCCGACGAAACGCTGCCCCGTCCCGCCCGCATCGCCAAAATGAAGGCGGATGCCGAGGCTGCATGGCGGGCGTGTTACGAGAAAGCGTATCAAAAACCGCTCGAATATCTGCCCGACCGCAGAACGCATAAATAAAACGATCCCGCCAAGCTTGGCGGGATCGTTTGTTGTAAAGAGGCGCCGCCGAACGGGATATATCCCGCCCGTGCCGATGCAAACCGCCCGTCCGCGGGATGCTGCGGACGGGCGGGAAAACGATCGTCGGACTTAGGCGGAGATGTCGTCCTGTTCGGGCGGTTTCTCGGTTTTGGGCGTTTCGCTCGCCTTTGTCGCTTTGTCTGCCGCGCCGTCGTAATGCTGGCGCTCGCTCTGCTCCCACGCGAGGCGGTTCTGCCTGCGGGCGCGGATGCGGCTTTGCAGATAGATGGGCAGATATTCGAGCAGAAAGAAGGGGGAAAAGAGGAGCGTCGCCGCGATCTCGCCGCGGCTCAAAACGGTAAACGCCTCGCGGCTGGCGATCATGGCGAGCGCGGAGTAGGTAAAGAGCAGGACGTACAGCACCCCGAAGGGGATGCCCACCAAAACGGTGGCTGCCTTCACGCACGGGAGCCACGCCCTTTGGAAGGCGAACACCATCGAGATGATGCCTCCCGCAAGGATGGTGAGGATGGAGACCGCCGCGAACATCGCCAAAGGATATACGCCGTACAGGCATTCGAGTTCCGCCTTGCTCATCTTGCCGCGCTGTTTTGCCTGTTCGAGGATGCGCTTTTTGTACTTATCGTCGCATTGGGCGTACCCCGTGAGCCAGCGCAGGCGGCGGTTATACGTGTCGCGGTGGCTGATCGCCTCCTCGGTGTACAGCACCGCATAGGGATAGTAAAAGGACTTGAACCCTTTGAGCAGCGAATCCAGCCGCAGTTCGTAATCTTCGGTGAGGGAGCGGTACGGCCACCCGCCGATCGTCTCTATCAGGCGGCGGCGGACCATCATGCCCTGCCCCGTGAGGGCGAGGGGAATATCCTTTTGGATGCGCCAGCGGTTGCCCAGATCGTCGAGCATCGCCCACGTGAGAGCGGAATTGTTGGAAAATACGGTGCGCTTCGACTTATCGCCGAAGCAATTTTTCATATATTTGCGGGTGAGGAAAATGTCGTATTCCTCCCATTCGAGCGCGTTGTTGAGTTCGCGCACGTAGGAGGGCGCGAGCACACCGTCCGCATCGACGATGACGAACGCATCGTACGACGCCAGTTCTTCGGGCGTGAGCGCATGGAAAAAGGCGTCCAAAACGTCGCCCTTGCACGTCTGTTCGGGGACGACGAGCACGCGCGCGCCCATCTCCTGCGCCAAGCGGATGGTGGGATCGTTCGCGTCCTTGACGATGACGTTCACGTCAAAGGGGCCGTCGTAATCCTGACGGCGGATGGATCCGAACAGATCGCCGATGACCGCGCTCTCGTTGCGCGCGGGCACGACGATGCCGATCTTGCGTTTTTGTTCGGCTTTTCGGTAGGGCGGCTTTTTGAACGCGCAAAAAAATCCGACCATGCGCGGCATATACAAGAGCACCGCAAGGGCAGAGAGCACGATATAGGCGATCAGGATCCCGTGTACGAGCTGCATGCGCCGTCCTCCGTATCATCGTAACTTACAGTATACTGTAAGGGAGCAATACGGACCCGATCAAAAGCGTCGATTTTGCGGTGATCCATTGTTGAAAGGCTTGCCCGTGCCACGCGGCACGCGCGGCGCCTTTCGCCGCGGCTGACCGCAAAATAAACTGCTTTTGATTGCTTTGCACCTTTTGCG
>CALVPW010000137.1 GCA_944354085.1 uncultured Clostridia bacterium
CGCCTCCTTCCTCGCCGCCATGCGGCAAAGCTACAAAAAGAAGAAGGACCCGCTCACGGCGGTCATCGTGCAGGAACCCGCCATTCCCCTTTGCGCGCTCGAACGCATCACCGAGCCCGTCTTCGTGCTTGCAGGCGAACACGACATCGTGCGCGAAAAACACACGCGCGCCATCGCAAAACACATACCCGCATCCGTTTTATACCTCCTCAAAGGAGAAACGCACGACAGTTACGTGGTACACGCGCCCGCACTCGCGGCGCTTCTCGCTCCCTTCTTCCGATAAAAAAGGACGGCGCCGCCGTCCTTTTTTTATTCTTCGGAGAAGATGAACTTCCCGTTCTCCTCGTCGACGATGACCGTCTTACCCGCTCCGACGCGTCCGAGCAGCACCTCTTCCGAGAGGCGGTCCTCGATGCGGCGGCGGACGGCGCGTTTTAAGGGACGCGCGCCGAATTCCTCGCTGTACCCTTCCTCGACCAACAGGCTCATCGCCCGCGCGCTCACCTTTAAGGTGATGCCGTTCGCCTGCAGACGTTTGGCGAGCGCCGCCACGATCTTTTCCGAGATATGCGTCGCATCCTCGCGCGAGAGCTTGTGGAAGATGATGATATCGTCCAGCCTGTTCAAAAATTCGGGTTTGAACTGCTTTTTGAGCGCCTCTTCGATGCGCTCTTTCATATTTTCGTATTCCTGCGCCTCGTCCGCCGAGCGGAACCCGAGCGGCGCCATATCCTTGACCTCATGCGCGCCCACGTTGCTCGTGAGGATGATGACGGTGTTTTTGAAGGAGACTTCCCGCCCGCGGCTGTCCGTCAGCCTCCCGTCGTCAAGGATCTGCAAGAGCACGTTGAAAACATCGGGATGCGCCTTTTCGATCTCGTCGAACAGCACCACCGAATAGGGTTTGGTGCGGATGCGGTCGGTGAGCTGCCCGCCGCGCTCGTCGTATCCCACGTACCCGGGGGGCGCGCCGATGAGCTTGGAGACGGACGCTTTTTCCATGTATTCCGACATATCCAGCCGCACCAACAGGCGCTCGTCGCCGAACATGGCTTCGGCAAGCGCCTTGGAAAGGTCTGTTTTGCCCACGCCCGTGGGACCGACGAAGATAAACGAGCCGATGGGCTTGCCTGCGTCTTTGAGCCCCGCACGCGCACGGCGGATGGCTTTGGCGACGGCGGTGACCGCCTCGTCCTGCCCCACGATGCGGCGGTGCAGCTCCTCTTCGAGATGCATGAGGCGATCGCTCTCCGCCTCGTTGAGCTTGACGACGGGCACGCCCGTCCAACTCGAAACGATCTCGGCAATATCCTCTTTTCCGATGGCGAGATGCGTCACGTCCCGTCCGCGCGTCCACGCCTGACGGCGGGCGTCCACCTGTACGGAGAGCACCTCAATCTGCTTGGTGAGATCGCGCACGCGCGCCTCGTCCTGCCATTTATGCGCTTTGTCGCGGTCGGAGCGCAGGCGCACGAGCTTTTCCTCCATCTCGCGCACTTCCTCGGGTCCGTTATACGAATTGAGACGGGCGCGGGAGGCGGCTTCGTCGATGAGATCGATCGCCTTATCGGGCAGGAACCTGTCCGTGATGTACCGATCGGAAAGGCGTGCCGCCGCCTCGATCGCTTCGTCGGTGATGACGACGTTGTGATGCGCCTCGTACTTATCCTTGACGCCCTGCAAGATGGTGACGGTATCTTCCACCGAGGGTTGGTCGACGACGACGGGCGTGAAACGGCGTTCGAGCGCCGCGTCCTTTTCGATGTATTTACGGTATTCTTCGAGCGTGGTCGCCCCCACCGTTTGCAGCTGCCCGCGCGCGAGCATGGGCTTTAAGATGTTGGAGGCGTCCATATTGCTGTCCGAAGAGCCGCCCGCACCCACGATCATATGGATCTCGTCGATGAAGAGGATGATGTTGCTGCTGCGGCGGATGACGTCCACCACGTTTTTGAGGCGCTCTTCGAAATCTCCGCGGTAGCGCGCCCCCGCGACGAGCCCCGTAAGATCGAGCGAGAAGACGGTCTTCCCGCGCAAAAGGTCGGGCACTTTTCCCGCCGCGATCGCCTGCGCGAGCCCTTCGACGACGGCGCTCTTGCCGACGCCCGGCTCGCCGACGAGCACGGGGTTGTTCTTGGTGCGCCGCGAGAGGATCTGGACGACCTTTTCGATCTCCTTCCTGCGCCCGATCACGGGATCGAGCTTGCCTTCGCGGGCACGCTGCGTCAGATCGACGCCGTAGGCGAGCAGCGATTCGTCGACCTCCGATGCAACGCGCGCCTTTTCGGGCTGCGCCGCCTTTGGCGCGGGCTCTCCGCGCCCCTCCTGAACGCCGCAGCCGTCGGCGTCGTCCTCCTCGTCTTCGGCGGGAGCGATGAACGCCTCGGTGCGTTCGACGATCGCCGCAACGTCGACGCCCAGCGTCTTTAAGATCCATACGGCGAGACACTCGTCCATCGTAAGGATGGCGAGAAGGGCGTGCTCCGTCCCCGTGATGGGATTGAGCTCCTGCGATTGCAGCGAATATTCGCGCGCGAGATCGAAGATGCGCTTCACCCGCGGCGTAAAGCCCTGCACGGGCGACGCGTGATCGAGATTGCGCTTGAAAAGGGTGCGGTAGGCGTCGATCTCCACACCCGCGGAACGCAGAAGGCGGCTCGCCGTACTGTCGGTGACGCACAGCATCGCCAAAAGCACGTGTTCGCTGCCGATATAGTTGGTATTGTACCCCTTTGCCGCTTCTTCGGCAAGGGCGACCGCCTGCCGCAAATGATCGGAAAAATGCGATGTATCCAAAATGACCTCCGTCCGTTGCCGTCTATGATTCGAGCTGCATGCCGCGGATGGCGTTGCCCGTGTACTCCGCGCGGTAGATATCCTGCCCGCGCGTATCGAGCGGGGCGCCGTTCATGCGGTTGATGTTGGCGGGCCGCATAGACATGGTGAGCGCGTCGAGATCGCGCATGCGCTCCTCCCCCTCGCCGCCCGCGCTGAAATAACCGAGCGCGATGCCGAGCTTGACGTCCGCCACGCGGCGCATGAATTCGCGTTCGTCGAGCACGCGGCAGTTCGTGAGCACCCCGTAGGCGCGGCGCACCCTGTCTTCGAGGGCGACGTTCTCCTCCGCCTTCATGCGGGCGCGCTCCAAAAGTTCCATCTCCACCAGATATCCCACCGACTGCTCGACGACAGAGAGGATGTCCCCCTCCGAAACGCCCAGCGTCACCTCGTTGCTCACCTGAAAGAGATCCCCCTCCGAGCCGCTCCCCTCGCCGAACGCGCCGCGCACGGTGAGCCCGAGACGGGTGAGCTGCGGCATGACGGTACGCATGTACCCCCGCCGCGAGACGGCGGGCAGAAAGAGCATGACCGAGGCGCGCAGCCCCGTGCCAAGGTTCGTGGGACAAGCGGTAAGATAGCCGAACGTATCGTCGAAGGCGAACGGGATGGATTCGGAGATGACGTCGTCGATGCCCGCGATGCGCTCGTACGCCCGTTTGAGATCGAACCCGTGCGTAAAGTACTGTTCGCGGACGTGATCTTCCTCGTTGAGCATGACGGAGATGGACTCGTCGTGCGAGACGAGCGCCGCGGAAATGGCGCGGTTGCGGATGAGATCGCGCGAGATGAGGTAACGCTCCGTCAAAAAGGCGGCGCGCTCCTCGGAGACGGCGTTCATCTCGTACAGCGCGAAATCCTCGATCTTTTCGAGCTCGGCGGCAATGAGCCGCACGATCTCGTGCGCCTGTTCGGCGGCGTGCTTATCTTTGAGGAGCCGCCCCGGGAAGGGATAATCTTTGAAGTTGCGCGCCAGGCGGATGCGGGTGGAGACGGCGACGCTCTCGAACGAAGTGAGCTGTGACATCATGCCTCCCCGTGCGCGTTGAGCGCTTTGAGTTTTGCCTGCAAGGTACGCGCGGCGGCGTAGTCGCCGCGGCGCATCGCCCGTTCGAGCTCTTCGATGAGAGCTTCCCGCTGCGCGGCATAGGCGCGCGCCTCGTCGTACTTTTCCTCGGCGGAGGCTTCGGGCCGCTTGCCCGTATGGCGCACCTCCCCCTGCATGTTGTGGATGCTGCGCACCGTTTCCAAAAGTTCTTCGCGGAAGGCGGAATAGCAATACGCGCACCCCAAAAGCCCCGTTTTACGGAACTGCGCCAGCGTGGTGCCGCAGGCGGGGCATGTTTTTCCCGATGCGCCGCTCCCCAAAAAGGACGTGAAAAAGTCGCTCTCCTTTTCGGGATAGAGCGTACGGTAGCAGGCAGGGCACAGTTCGACGGCGACCTCTTTGCCGCCGACGTTGCGGATGAATGTTTGCGCGTTGTCCTTTCCGCAGTTCTGACAGATCATTCGGTCCACTCCTCAAAACGGTACGTCTGCGCCGCGGACGGATATTTTTCGCGGTCGACGGGCGATAAAAACATTTCGAGCGGGCGCACATAGAGTTTGCGCTCTCCATACAGCGCACGGTATACGACGACGGGCGCGCCCGTTTCGCTGTCCGCCGCAACGTCCTCCACGTAATAAAATTTCCCCTTGAAATGGCGGTACACGCCGTGCACGGTGACGGCGCGCATCTCACACCTTCTCGGGCTTGACGCGCCCGATATATTCGTATACGCCCGCGATGTCGGGCAGGTGATAGTTGCCGTACGCGCAGGAGATCTTCAAACAGCGGCGCTGCTGCACCTCGGCGATCGAAACGCGCTCGATCTCCTCCCACTTCAAAAAGATGCGCTCGTCGACGGCGCGTCCGCCCTCCTTCCAATACAGCCCCTCTTCCGAGAAGGCAGCCATCCCTTTGGCGTGCAGGAAGGAAAAGAGCGCTCTGCCGAAGAAGAAGACGCCGAAGACGGAAAGGATGGCGCCGACGGTGAGCATCTCCCGCCAGAGGACGGCGATGAGCACGCCCGCGACGGTCATCACCGCGGCGACAGCCATATATACGGCATATTTTTTGCGCTTTTCGCCGTCGGGCAATTCAAACTTCGTCGTGAGGCGGAATTTACGGTCTTTGGGCGCTTCGCCGCGCGGCGGCGCTTCGCCAAGCATTGAGAGCGCGTGCGCCTCGATGGCGCGGTACAGCCGTTCCTTGCCGTCCGTCTGGATGAGCGCGCGGGGCGAAACGTCCTTCTCGCGCCCTTCTTTGACGACGTAACGGGAGGGCATCTCCAGAACGACGCTCCACTCCCCTTTCTCCCGCGGTTTTCTGCGGGTGCAGACCGAATACAGTTTGAGGTCGCGGTACGGGATGCGGATGGGCTTTTTGCCCCCCGCCTCGGCATGCAGCACGATGCCCTCTTCCCCGAAGGTCGCCAGCGTGCCCTCGCCCACGAAGAAGCTCTCTTCCCCGTCGCAACGCTCGCGGTAATCGAGCTCGGTCTTTGCGTGTTCCTGCGAAAATTTCCCGCAGCCGAACGCCGCAAAGGCGAGCCCCGCCGCCCCTGCCGCGAACACGCCCGCAAGGATATACATGAGCTGCTCTTCGGCAGGCGTATTGTTGCGCATTTCCAGCACGATCACGTCGACGAGCAGCCCGATCACACACAAAACGGCGACGATTGCCAGCGTGAACGTGAGGATGTTCATCGCCTTGCGCGTCCGTGCGAGCGCACGCCTCTTGCGCGCGCGCGCGTTGGTATCCGCAGGAACGGGGATCTCTCTCATAAAAACTACTTATATCTTGCAAAAACGTGCCCCCGCGGCGGGGGCACGGCTTATTCTTTTGGAACGAAGAGGTGCAAACTCTTCCACGGCACGAAAAAGATGACCGCAAGCACCTGCAGCGGGATGCCGATCAGGTAGATGAGCGCGATCTCGGCGCCGAGGACGTGCGCGGTGAGGTAGATGCAGGTGAGCACCGTCCAGACGAGCACGGTGATGGCGCTGAGCCGCACCCAGCGGTAGCGCCAGATGCAGGAAAACACGAGCACCACGATGGCGGAAACGGGCACCGCATACAAAAACGCCAGCCACTTATCGCGGACGGAGGGCGCAAATATGCCGATGAGGACGAACGCCACCACCGCGGCGAGCCAGCACAGCCCCACCGAAAGCAGCGTGACGACGATGCGGCGGCGGAGGCGGGTGCGCTTTGGCATGACGGGAGCGTCGTTGTGCTCGCGCACGAGATCGTCCACCGACACGTTGAACAGCTCTGCGAGCTGCACCAAGATGCGCACGTCGGGAATGCCGTTCCCCTGCTCCCATTTGGAGATGGATTTATCCGAATAATTGATCCGCTCGGCAAGATCGGACTGCGTCATGTCCGAAAGGCGTCTCAGCCTTGTGATGTTCTTCCCGATGGTGATCGCCAAAAGATCTTGCTCTTCCATGCCTGTATTATACCCCGTTTTTGTCGCTTTGTCAACGATTGTCGGCGAAAAACAGGCAACTCTACTGTGAGTAGAGTGTGAATTTTGTACTCTACTGTCGGTTTTCGCGCGAGTAGAGCGGCAAAACGCAAGAGTAGGTTGCATTTTGCCCGCCGCCGCGGTATGATAAAGGCGCGGCAAAGGCAAGGCGCCTTTGCCCGAACATACGGGAACGGGCGGTCCCCAGCCGCTCCCCGGTACTCTCCAATTCGTCAAGAGCCCGCAGCTTTCGCTGCGGGCTCCGATCGTTTTATGCCTCTTTTTTGAGAACGCGCACGCCGTACGGGGCGAGCGGGACGCTGCCTTCGAACGTCCTGCCGCTCAGAAGGTCGCGGTAGGTGCCGTCGAGCACGACGACGCCGTCCTTGCGCTCCGTCTCCACGGCGATCACGGCGTATTCCGCGCCGCTGCGCGCGGTGAGCACCACGTTGTCGCTCGCAGGCAGGATGGGCGCGCTGCCTGCAAAACTCTGCAAAACGTCCTTCTCGGGCAGGCTCCCCAGCAGGATGACCTTCCCCTTCCCGACGCGGCGTTCGGTGATGACGGGCATCCCCGCGAATTCGCCGTTCGTATATACGGCGAGCGGCTGCGCGCCCCTGCATTCATATGCGGAAAAACAGGTGGAGAGCGCAAAGTCGCCGTCGCCGCCCGCCCATTTTGCGCGGTATTCGTCGTTATCGACGGGAAGATCGTACTTGGTATACACGCCCGCGAGCGCTTCGAGGAAGGAATGCGGCGCGTCCGTGTATTTGCTCGCGTACTCCGTCATGATATCCGTCATGGGACCCGCGACCCACGTGCCGCCCGCCTCGACCCACGCGAGGATGCGCGCTTTGAGCCCCTCGTCCACCGTCGTGAGGAAGGGCGAGAACACCACGTCGTACCCGTCGAGCGCGTGCTCGGTCTCGATCACGTCCACGTTGTAATGGCGGAACGCGGCGTGCACGCGGTCGATGAGCAGGCTGCGGTAATCGTAATTTTTCAGAAGCGGCGCACAGCCCGCATTGAGGACCGCCGTCGAGGAATAATGGATGGCGATCTTGGAGACGACGGAAGTATTCGTGAGCAAGCCGCGGCACGCTTCGAATTCCTTTGCCGCGCGGGCGATCTCCTCCGTCACGCGGTACGCCCGCCCCGCCGTATTGAAGAGCGCGCCGTGCGCGAGCTCATGCCCGTTGGGATGAGCGCGGAAGAGCCAGTATTCGACCATCTCCCCGCCGCGGGCGACGGGCAGCCACGTGTTGGCATAGCACGCTCCCGCGGGACGGTACCCGAACTCCGCGAACGTGCTGCCGTTCCAGCCTGCCTGCGTCTCCGTCACCCAGAAGGGCTTGTTTTTGAGCGCGCGCAAAAAGTCGTATGCGAACGTGATCCTGCCCAGATCCGCAGCCGTCTCGTAATGGTTGTACTGCACCACGTCGAGCTTGGCGTTGAGATCGGCATAACTCATCAGATTGGTCGCCATCATATCCGTCCCGACGGGCGCCTTGGTATACGCATGCAGGATGTCCGCCTGTTCGTTGACGTACGAGACGATGTTCTTGCAATGGAAACGCATCCACTCCGATTGCAGCGAAGGATGCTCCCATCTGCCGTTCACGGGCGGGATGACATCGTCAAAGCTCTTGTATTCGAGCGACCAGCGCTGCATCCCCCACTTTGCGTTGAGCGCCTCGACGGTATGATACTTTTCTTTGAGATAGGCGCGGAAGCCGCTCTGACAGAGCGGGCAATAGCAGCCCTCGTTATAGGGGAAGATCTCGTTATCGATCTGCCAGCCCACGACGGCGGGGTGATCTTTGAAGCGCTTTACGAGCTCGGTGACGATGATGCGGTTCTTTTCGCGCATGACGGGCGACGTTTTGCAGGGATGGCAGCGGGAAAAGACCTCCGTACGGACGCCGTTGTTGTAGACCATCCGCGTCTCGGGATATTTGTTCATGAGCCAGCGGGGCGGCGTGCAGGTGGGCGTGCCGATCACCACGTCGATGCCCGCCCGATACAACGCATCGACGGCGCGTTCCAGCCAACCGAAGTCGAATTTGCCCTCCTCGGGCTCCATCTTGCCCCAGGCGAACTCCGCCACGCGCACCAGATTGACGCCCGCCTCCTTCATGCGGGCGATGTCCTTTTCGACTTCGCTTTCGGGCCACATTTCGGGATAATATGCGGCGCCGACGTAGATCTTTTTCATATATTTCTCCTTTGAAGATTTATAGATCCGACTTGCGGATACAGTATACTATACCCGCCCCGCCCTGTCAATAGGCGAAAGAATTTTTATGTCAGAAAAAACCGCGGCAGCCGCCGCGGTTTTTTTACATATCCGTTCGATCGTTCAGTTGAAATATCTCTTGAGCAGACCCTTAAATCCTGCGCCGTGACGCGCCTCGTCCTTTGCCATCTCGTGCACGGTATCGTGCACGGCGTCGTAGCCGAGCTCCTTGGCGCGCTTTGCAAGCTGCAGTTTGCCCTCGCAGGCGCCCGCTTCGGCAGCGGCGCGCATCTCGAGGTTCTTTTTGGTGGAATCGGTGACGACTTCCCCCAAAAGCTCCGCGAACTTGGATGCGTGCTCCGCCTCCTCGTACGCATAGCGCTTGTAGGCTTCGGCGATCTCGGGATAGCCCTCGCGCTCGGCGACGCGCGCCATCGCAAGGTACATGCCCACTTCGGTGCACTCGCCCGCAAAGTTGGCGCGGAGCCCTTCCATCACTTCCTTATCCTCGACCACGCCGTCGCCCACGTGGTGCTCGCAGGCGAACTTCGCCTCCTCCACGGGCACGAACTTCTTCGCATGGCAAACGGGGCACTCCGTCACATCATCCGCGACGATCTCGCCGCAAACAGCACATCTCTTCATAATACCTTCTCCTTATTTTTTCCCTTTGGGATCTTGTGATCGTATTATAACACAAATGAGACTGAATATCAATAGTTTTCAGCAAAGTTTTTCAAGAATTTTTTGGAGCGCCAAGAAATTTTCGGCAAAACACGCCGCGCCCGCCGCCGAGAGCTGTTCGCGCGTGCGGTATCCCCACAGCGCGGAGACGCCGTACATCTGCGCGTTCTTTGCAACGCGGGCGTCGGGTTCGCCGTCGCCGACGAAGGCGCATTCCGCGGGCGCGACGCGCATGGTGAGCGCCGCATAGCGGGCGAGCGAAGGATCGGGCTTGCAGGGGAACATCCCCGTATCCCCGCCGATAAAATCAAAATACCCTGCGGGAAAGAACTGTTTGAGCACATTCTCGGCGGCGTCCTGCGGTTTGTTGGTGACGACGGCGAGTTTGAGCCCGCGCGCTTTGAGCGCGGCAAGCACTTCCTCCTCGTTCGGATAGAGACGGGTGCGTTCGTTCCCGATCCGCGCAAAGTGCGTGCGGAAATCCTCGTAGCACGCGTCGAGGTCGTCCGCCCCCTTCGGCAGCGCGCGCTCGATGAGCATTTTTGCACCGTCGCCGACGAACGCGCATGTCTGAGCGTATGAGATCGCGGGATAGCCGCGGCGGGCGAGCATCCCGTTGACGCACGATCGGATATCGGGCACGGTATCGAGCAGCGTCCCGTCCAGATCGAATAAAACGGCTTTGAGCATACTTGGCTCCTTATCTTGCGCAAAACAGCGCGCTTACATCTTCTCGGGTACGCCGATGCCCAGCAATCCCAGCCCGTTGGTGAGCGCGGTGAGCGCCGCTTTGGTGAGTGCCAGACGGAAGGCGCGGACGGAAGGCTCCGCCTGCAGGATCTTGCAATCGAAGTAAAATTTATTGAACAGCTTGGCGGTATCCACACACCAGCGCGCCACGAGCGAAGGCTCGTACTTTTCCGCCGCCTCGCGCACCGTTTGCGGAAGATCGGCGAGCGCCTTCAGAAGTTCCGCCTCCTGTTCGTTGGGCGCCGCGTCGAAGTCCTCGGCACAGGCGAACTTCGCCTCCGCCGCCTTGGCGAGCACAGACGAGGCGCGCGCGCAGGTATACTGCACGTACACGCTCGTCTCCCCGTCGAAATTGAGCGCCTTATCGTAAGAAAAGACGATATCTTTGATCTTATTGTTGTACAGCGCGCCGAAGATGACCGCGCCCACGCCCACCGTCTCGGCGACGGCGTCCTTATGTTCGAGCGAGGGATTTTTTTCTTCGAGCACGGTGCGCGCCTTTTCGACGCAGCGGGAGATGACGTCTTCCAGCCACACGACCTTTCCTTTGCGGGTGGACATGGCGCCGTCTTCCAGCGAGACCATGCCGTAGGCGACGTGCACCAGATCTTTCGCCCAATCGTAGCCCATGAGCTCCAGCACCTTGAACACCTGTTTGAAATGCAGGTTCTGCTGATAGGCGACGACGTACAAACACTTGTAAAAATCGTACGTTTTTTTGCGGTAGATGGCGGCGGCAAGATCGCGCGTGGCGTAGAGCGACGCGCCGTCCGAACGCAGGATGAGGCAGGGCGGCATGCCGTACGCTTCCAGATCGACGATCTGCGCGCCGTTGCTCTCTTTGAGCAGCCCCTTCTCTTTGAGCGCCGCGACGACGGGCGCCATTTTATCGGTATAAAAACGCTCGCCCGCATAACTGTCGAAACGGATATGCAGCCGATCGTAAATGGTCTCGACATAGGCGAGCGTGAGCGATTTGAACCATTCGAAGAGATCGTTCGCCTCTTTGTCGCCGCTCTCGATGAGGCGGAAATATTCGCGCGCCTCCGCCTCCATCGCCTCGTCTGCCTCGTTGTTGAAGCGCACGTACAAGTCGTTGACGGCGTGGATGCCGCCCTTTTCCACCGCCGCGCGGTCGCCCCAATGTTTGTAGGCGGCGATGAGCTTGCCGAACTGCGTCCCGTAGTCGCCGAGGTGATTGATGCCCACCGCCTTGTATCCCAAGAAATTGAAGATGCGGTAGAGCGCGCCCCCCAGCACCGTGGTGGAGAGATGCCCGATATGGAAGGGCTTTGCGATATTCACCGAAGAATAGTCGATGCAGACCGTCTTGCCCGCGCCCTCCCGCGAACTGCCGTACGCCGCGCCCTCGCGCGCGATGCGGCCGAGCACGTCGGCGGCGAGCCCCTGCTTGTTCACCTTAAAATTGAGGTATCCGTTGAGCGCGGAGACGTGCGCGATGACCTCGTCGGGCGCGATGGCGGAAGCGAGCGCTTCGGCGATCTGAACGGGGCTCTTGCGCAGCGCCTTTGCAAAGCGGAAACAGGGCAGCGCGTAGTCGCCCATGGCGGGGTCGGGCGGGATATTCACCATGGAAGCGATCTCCTCCGAAGAGACGCCTTCCACATCGATCTTTTGTGCGATATACTGTTTGTAATCCATAAAAATCCCTGTGACGTAAATGATCTCATGCGCTATTTTACCACAAAATTTTACAAATGGCAATCGAAAGATTTGCGCGAATACGAGAAATACGATATAATAGAAGGCACGTTCGGGCGCATCGCCCGTAAAAAGCGAGGAAAGGCAAATGAAACTCGGCGTCGTAGGACTGCCCAACGTAGGAAAATCCACTCTGTTCAACGCCATCACGCACGCGGGTGCGGATGCCGCAAACTATCCTTTTTGCACCATCGAGCCCAACGTGGGCATCGTCGCCGTGCCCGACGAGCGGCTCACGAAGCTCGCTGCACTTTACGAGAGCAAAAAAGTCACCCCCGCCGTGATCGAATTCGTCGATATCGCAGGGCTCGTGAAAGGCGCCAGCCGCGGCGAAGGTCTGGGCAATAAATTCCTCTCGCACATCCGCGAGGTGGACGCCATCGTGCACGTGGTGCGCTGTTTCGAGGACGAGAACGTCACGCACGTCGAAAACAGCGTCGACCCCGTCCGCGACATCGAGACCATCAACTTAGAGCTCATCCTTGCCGATATCGAGGCGGTGCAAAAGCGCATCGACCGCATCAAGAACGCGGCGCGCGGCGGCGCGGACAAGGCTGCCGCGGCGGAATTCGCCTTCCTGCAAAAGCTCATGGCGCACCTCGAAGCCGAGCAGCCCGCAAGTTCGCTCCCCGTGACCGACGAGGAAAAAGAGATGCTCTTCGGGCTCTTTCTGCTCTCCTCCAAACCCGTCATCTACTGCGCGAACATTTCCGAAAAGGATATGGGCGCGGGCGAGGAGGATATCCCGCTCGTCGTCAAAGTCAAAGAATATGCCGCAAAACACGGTGCGGAAGTCATCGTCGTATGCGCCAAAACGGAGGAGGAGCTCTCCCAGCTCCCGCCCGACGAGCAAGCCGTCTTTTTGGAAGACTTCGGGCTCACGGAGAGCGGGCTGAACAAGCTCATCAAGGCTTCTTATAAACTTTTGGGGCTCATCTCCTACCTGACCGCGGGCGAAAAGGAGACCCGCGCGTGGACGATCACGGCGGGCACCAAAGCGCCGCAGGCGGCGGGCAAGATCCACTCCGACTTCGAAAAAGGGTTCATCCGCGCGGAAGTCGTCGATTGGGAGACGCTGCTCGCATGCGGCGGGCTGACGGAGGCGCGCGAGAAAGGCAAGGTGCGTTCCGAGGGCAAAGATTATGTGATGAAGGACGGCGACGTCGTCCTGTTCCGCTTCAACGTATAAACGGCAGAAAAGCGCTGCGCCCGTCCGGGATCCCGGACGGGCGCAGCGCTTTTATTTGTTCTTTGTTTTGAGATCACTCTTTGTCATCGGAGACAGCCGCCTCGCGCTCGAGCGTCTCTTCCGCGGGCGCGGACTTTGCGTCGCGCTGCTTTTTGTATGCGGGCCAATCTGCCGCGCAGAAGATGATGCTCGCCAACAGGAACGCCACCACGAATCCCGCAACGGACACAAGGATGGTGCTCGTACCGTTGTCGATGACGGTCACGCCGCTCTGGCGGTACACGATCTGCGATTCCGCGTCGTACAATGCGACGAGCGCGTTTTTCGCCGTTTCGCTGTTTGCGACGAGCGTCTTCCAAAGCGCGTTGACCTCATTGCCGAACGTGGTGTTCCCTTGGAGTTTCTCGGTCTGATCCGCCGCAGGCGCAACGGTGCCGTCGTCGTTATACGTATACCCGATGGAAGCGATCTGCGCGCGCAGCAGCTTGCTCCGCTCGGTGAGCTCGAGCACGCGCTGCACATAAGCGCCTTCCGAGATGACCGCCTGGTCAAACT
>CALVPW010000138.1 GCA_944354085.1 uncultured Clostridia bacterium
ATCCCGATATCCTGCTCGCCGACGAGCCGACGGGCGCGCTCGATTCGGAGACGAGCGTGCAGATCATGGAGCTCATCAAGGAGATCGCGGGCGAGCGCCTCGTCATCATGGTCACGCACAATCCCGAGCTCGCTTATAAATACGCCTCGCGCATCGTGCGCCTCAAAGACGGTTTGGTGGAGTCGGACAGCGCGCCCTACACGGGCGAAGCGGCTTCGGAAGCGCCTGCGGCAGCGCCGCAGCAAAATGCCCGCGCCAAAATGAGTTTTCTCACCTCGCTCGCGCTGAGCTTCAAGAACCTGCTCACCAAAAAGGGGCGCACCATCCTGACGTCCGTCGCGGGGAGCATCGGCATCGTCAGCGTGTGCCTTGTTCTGGCGCTTTCGAGCGGGTTCAACAATTACGTGAAAAAGACGGAAGAAGATATGCTCTCCTATTATCCCGTCACCGTGACCGAGAGCACGTTCGACATGGCGTCCATCATGACCTCGTTCACCGCCCCGCAGGATATGCCCGATCTTTCCGAGATCGGCGATAAAGTCTACGTCGATTCCTTCCTGACGGGCCTTGCGCAGGGCATGACCATCCAGAACAACATCACGGAGGCATATCTCGATTATCTCGAAGCCGCCGATCCCGCATGGTATTCCGCCATTTTGTACGGGTACGGGGTCTCGGTCGCCGACAATCTTTTTACCAACGTGATGACGGCGGACGGCGACGGCGGAGACCTCGTCCAGACGACGCGTTCGCTCTCCAATATCAAACAGTACTACATCAACGTCGTGCAGACGCGCGCCTCCGAATACGGCGGGCTCGTCGGGTTTGCCGATTTCTTCGGCGATATCGTCAACGTGATGCCGGGGACGGACGACCTTGCGGCGGAAGATTATGCCGATTACGTTCTCTCGCAGTACGATGTGATCGAGGGGACCTTCCCGCAAAACGAGAACGAGATCGTGCTCGTGGTGGGCGGCAACAACGAGGTGAGCGATCTGACGCTCGCCCAGCTCGGCTTTTTGGACGAAAACAAATTCCTTGCGCTCTTTGAGGACGGCGAGGACGGCGTGGATGGCATCAGCGACAACGCGCTCGTCGATTTCGATGAGATCTTCGATAAGGCGTATACGCTCTACGGCAACGACGCCGTATATACGAAAAACGGCAACTATATGCGCCCCGATGCGGAGAACGCGGCGTATCCGTTCGTCTATTCGGGCACGCGCGAAAGCGGCGATCTTGCCGCGGCGGAAGGGGAGGGCTTTGCGCTGCGCATCTCGGGCATCCTGCGCCTCAAAGAGGGGCTCACGTACGGATGTCTGACGAGCGGCATCAACCTCACGGGCGCGCTGCTGCGGGACTACATCGCAATGAACATGCAGTCGGATATCGTGGAGTGGATGCAGAGCGCGCAGGCGTCGTTCACCATCACGGAGGCGATGGCTGCGCTCAACCCGCTCCTCAAAGATTACGTCGGGCTCACGCTGTATCTGTCGCCCGCAGCCAACCTCAACGACGCTTATTACAGCAGCGCGGCGGGGACGAACTACTTTTATACGTACGATCTCGAGACCGTCGTTCGGGCGCTGGGCGGCAACGATACCGTCACTTCCATCGCGGTCTATGCGACGGATTTTGACGGAAAAACGGCGCTCCTCGATTATCTCGACGCATGGAACGATTCGCACGATGAATCGGAGCAGATCACCTATTCGGATACGGTGGGGCTTCTGATGGGCATGGTGCAGCAGATCCTCGATATCATCACCTACGTCCTTGTGGCGTTCACGGCGATCTCTCTCGTCGTCTCCTCCGTCATGATCGGCATCATCACCTACGTTTCGGTCGTCGAGCGCGTCAAGGAGATCGGCGTTCTGCGTTCGCTGGGCGCGCGCAAGCAGGATATCCGCAACCTCTTCAATGCGGAGACCTTTATCATCGGGCTTGCGGCGGGTGTCATCGGCGCGGCGCTCAGTTACATCATCTCCATCTTTATCAACATCGTCATCTATTCGCTTGCGGGTATTGCGGGGATCGCGGCGCTGCCCTTTACCACGGCGCTCATCATGGTCGCCATCAGCATCGCGCTTACGCTCATCTCGGGGCTCATCCCCGCGCAGTCGGCGGCAAAGAAAGATCCCGTCGTCGCGCTCCGCACCGAATAATTTTTGCGCCCCTTGTCCATACTGAGGGTACTACCGTATGACGAGGCGTACCATGAAGAAGAAAGTCAAAAAACTTACCGACGAAGAATACGATCGTTACGTAAAAGAACTTTTGCAAAAGCAGGAAAACAGCCTGCCGCGTTAGCGGCGGGCTGTTTTCGCGCATACGCGACCTTTTTCGACGAAGTTGTGCCGGATGCATACGGGCGCGGCGTGATATGATAGCGCTATGCGGAGGGGGGATATGCCTGCAAGGAAGATCGTCGTAACGTCGGGAAAGGGCGGGGTGGGGAAGACCACCGTCTGCTGCAACCTCGGCGTACAGCTCGCACAGCGCGGCAGCCGCGTCGTCGTTGCGGATATGGACTTCGGGCTCAACAATGCCGACGTGGCGCTCGGGGTGGAGAACCGCGCCCTCTACGATATTTTAGACGCCGTCGAGGGCAGATGCCGTCCCAAACAGGCGCTCGTACAGCATCCGCGCTGCCCGCAGCTTTATGTGCTCCCGTCCGGCAGGACGCTCGAACGCTACATATCGCCGCAGGCGGTACGGCTGGTGCTCGACAGCCTCGCTTCGCAGTTCGACTATATCCTCATCGATTCGCCCGCTGGCATCGAGGAGGGGTTCCACCGCGCCGCGGCGTGCGCGGAGGAGGCGCTGCTCGTCACCACGCCGCACATTTCGGCATTGCGGGACGCCGACCGCGTGGCGGGGATGCTGAAAAGTTACAAGTTCACGCGGGTGGGGCTCGTTGTCAACCGTGTGCGCAAGGACCTTTTCCGCCGCGGGGAGACGCTCTCGCCCGCCGCGATCGCCGATCTTTTGCGACTGCCGCTTGCGGGCGTGGTGGCGGAAGAGGACAAAGTCCAGCTCGAAAACGTCGTGTACCGCTCGCGCGCCTTCCGCGCCCTCGCCGAGGCTTGCGAACGCGGGACGGCGGGGAGGCTCGCATGAAAGAGCAGACGCTCGCGCGCATCGGCACGCTGCTGCACCGCGATAAGGCGGTCATCTCCGACGCCGTCGAGGCAGAGGCGGTCAAGGCGTTCGCCAAAGCGGCGGCGGAATTTTTCGAACTCGACGGCGGCATCCTCTTTTCGGTACGCGAAGACCGCGTCAGCATCAGTTTCCGCATCGTCCGTGTCAAAAATTTTACCACGCTTCCGCCGATGGCTTGACAAATTAGTTTCCTTTGTGTATAATTTTTAGCCATGAACGGGCGCGCGCGCCCGCAAAGGAGACGATATGACAAGAAAATTTGTTTTGATGACGGATACGGCAAGCGATCTTCCCGATGCGTATTACGCGCAGCATGCGATCGACCGCGTGCCGCTCGGGTTCACGATGGACGGCGTGACGTACGGCGGCGACGACGGCGCCGAGATGGACGTCAAGGAATTTTACCAAAAGCTGCGCGGCGGCGCGCTGCCCAAGACCTTTCAGGCGACGCCCGCGCAGATCTGCGACCATCTTTCCAAGTACCTTGCGGCGGGGCAGGACGTGCTTGCGCTCGCTTTTTCTTCGGGACTTTCGGGCACTTGCGGGAGCTACCGCATCGCGGCAAGAGAGCTCGCGGAGCAATATCCCGAACGCAAAGTGTACGTCGTCGATACGCTCGCGGCGTCGCTCGGGCAGGGGCTTTTGGTTGATTATGTGGTGAAAAAAGCGGATACGGGCGCCTCGATCGAGGAGGTGCGCGACTATGCCGAAGACCTCAAAGGGCATATCTGCCACTTTTTTACGGTGTACGACCTCTTCCACTTAAAGCGAGGCGGCAGGGTGAGCGGCGCCACCGCGGCGATCGGATCGCTGCTCAAGATCAAACCCGTGCTGCACGTGGACGACGCGGGGCACCTGATCGCCGTCGGGAAGGCGATCGGGCGCAAAAAATCCATCGCCGCGCTCGTCGATAAGATGACGGAGCTCTCTTCGCTCGGCGCGGACGATCCCGTGTTCATCAGTCACGGCGACTGCGCGGAGGACGTGGAATACCTCGTTTCCCTCATCCGCGAACGCTTCGGCGCGCGCGAGGTGTTCGTCAACGAGATCGGCAGCGTCATCGGCACGCACGCGGGCGCGGGCACCGTCGCCCTCTTCTTTAAGGGCAAGCACCGCTGATCGACAAAAGAGAAAAAAGGACCCTTCGGGGTCCTTTTTTTGCTGCGTCGTCATTCGGGCAGTTCTGCGACAAAAAGGGTTGACGAATCGGTCAGCTGTGTTAGAATGGGCATGATATAAGGGAATTTTAGGGGAAAAATGATGAAATTGCATTTTGTCGACGGCATGCAAAAGATCTGGCAGAGCGATACCGTCTTTGCCGCATGCAGCCGTGTCGCATGCTTTGAGAACGAGGTTGCCTGCCTGCAGCTCGTCGTCGTCACGGCGGACGAGGCCGCATTCGATACGGCGCGCGAGCGGCTGCTCGACCTTTCGGAACTTTCCGCTTCCTCCGCTTCCTTTGTTTTGACGGGGGAGACGAACGACGGGCAGGGACAGGTC
>CALVPW010000139.1 GCA_944354085.1 uncultured Clostridia bacterium
GTTATAAGAAACGCCGCGCGGGATGGGATACGCGCTCTCGAACAGCGCAAGGCGGCGGTCGTTGCCGCCGAGATAGTATAGATCGTCTGTGATGCGAATACAGTTATGCATGATCTGCTCCGTTTGACCTTGATCGGTTTTGCCTCAGTATAGCACATTTCCGCAAAAAAGGCAAGGATATCGTACGCCGTGATCAGAAGTTCGCGCCGTTCCATCCCCAATCGGAAACGGGATGATAAGTTACGTGTACTGTAAGGGAGCAATACGGACCCGATCAAAAGCGGAAACCGAGGCGCTCATGCATTGTTGAAGCCCTTGCCCGTGCCACACGGCACGCGCTGCGGGCTTCGCCGCGCCTTATCGCCCGTCTTGCCGCTTTTGATTGCTTTGCACCTTTTGCGGTAAGATTTTGGGATGATCTGCCGCGAAGAGGATGCAGCAATACCCAAGTATTGCAAAGACGATGAACGGCAAAGCGCCCAAAAGATACCGCAAAAGGCGTGGTTCGTATTTTTCCCTTACAGTATACTTGTTTTACAAGAACCGAACGGAGCTGCCGCGGTTTTTTGCGGCACTCAACTGTCGGACGAGTCAGAAAAATCACGTTTCGCTGCATTCGGCGGCAAAAAAGCGCGTCAGGGCGCAAAAATCGTAAAAAATCGTGCAAAACAAGGTGCGGATGGGCGGCTTTTTTGCAAAATTTGTGTTTCGAACTTGCCATTCAACCAAATATCGAACGATTCAACCAATCGTTGAGACTTAAATGCTGACAGACACAAAAAAAGTGATATAATAGAATCACACAATAAAATTTACTTGTAAGGAGAGCAAAGAGTCGTTCTATGAAGCAGTACGGGAAAATCATTGCGCAGCTTCGCAAAGAAAACAACATGACACAGGCAGAGTTGGGGGCAAAGCTGAACGTGACCTATCAGGCGGTCAGCAAATGGGAAAACGATCAGTCGCAGCCTGACTTTGCCACGATGGCGCAGATCGCGGAGATCTTCCATGTTCCGCTCACCGTCTTTTTGGGGGAGGAAGGGGAAGCCGCCGTGCCGCCCGCGCAGGACGCTTCTGCATCCGTCGTCGGATATTGTACGGTATGCGGCAACACGGTCCACGCCGCCGACGTCGCGCAGCAGCGCCCGCTCATCTGTAAAACGTGCGCGGAGGAAAAGAAGCGCAAGCAGGAAGAAGCCGCCCGCAAGGCAGAAGAAGAGAAGCAGGCAGCGATCGCAAAACAGCAGGCTGCCGAGCGCGGTAAAAAACTTTCCAACCTTACAACGCGCAACCGCGGGCTTATTTGGGGCGCGGTCATCGCTGCCGTCGTTCTGGTCCTTTGCATCGTCGGTGCCGTTCTGAGCAAGGAAGAGGCGGGCATTGCGGCAGCGGTCTGCATTATCTTTACTATTTTTACATATACGTTCGCGTCGCAAATGTTCTGGGGCGGTTTCGTCTTTGATACGTGTCTGTTTGGCGGTAAGATCATCGGTACGCCCGGGATCATCTTCTCGTTCGATCTCGACGGGTTCATCTTTCTGATCGTGATGAAGGTGCTGTTCGCGATCCTTCGTCTGCTCGTTTTTGTGCTCACGTTCATCTTCTTCGCGGTATGCGCGTATGTTCTGAGCATCTTTACGTTCTTCCCTGCGCTCGTCCACGTGACGAAGTACGGTTTCGGGTGCGGCGAATAAAAATCAGATCAGGAATAAGGAGGAAGATATATGAAAAAGAAGTGGCTTGCGCTTTTGGCGCTTTGCTGCGTTCTCCCTGCGGGGATCTTCGCAGCGTGCGACTCCGGGAACGGCTCGGGGGGGGGGTAACGGACAGGGCGGCGGCACCGAACAAGGCGGCGGCACCGAACAGGGCGGCGGCACCGAGCAGGGCGGCGAGAGCGCCGACAAGACGATCACGGGCGTCACGTTCGCAGATAAGACCGTCACCTACGACGGCGAGGAACACGAGATCGTCGTTTCGGGCACCGTCCCGCAGGGCGTGACCGTAGCATATTCGCAGAACAAAGGCACGAACGCGGGTACATACGAAGCGACGGCGGTGCTTTCGGGCGAGGGGTATCAAACGCTTACGCTTGAAGCCGAGCTCGTCATCAACAAAGCCGATCTGGATGCAAAAGATTACACATTCGAGGACGCGACCGTGACCTACGACGGCAAAGCGCATTCGCTGAAAGTCGAGGGCACGCTGCCCGCGGGCGTAACGGTCGCCTATACGAACAACGCAAAAACGGAGGCGGGCACTTACGAGGTCAAAGCGGTGCTTTCGGGCGCGAACTACAATGCGCTCACGCTCACGGCGCAGCTCCGCATCCTGCCCGATCTTTCGCAGCTGGCGCAGACGATCATGGACAGCTTCGGTTCTACGCCCGACGTATGGGAATTCCTGCCCGAGAGCTTCCGTCTTGACGCAGACCGCGCGGCTTCGCAGGAAACGACGCTTGATTTTTCCAAGTTCGTGAACAAGAGCGCTTTCCCCAAAAAGACCATCGGCAAACAGCTCGACGTCGTGTACGGTACCGTGATCAACATGCAGGAGCTGATGAGCCACGTCAACGTCGTTTACAGCGCGGCAGAAACGATCGCGGGCTTGTATCAGGCATACATCAACGACCATACGGATAATTACGACGTATTTGACGGCAGTACCACAGTCGGCGGCGTGACGCTCTCCTTCCGTATCGCGCTTTCGGATACGGAATACGAGCTGCTTGCAAACGTGGGAACGGTCGCGGTCGAACTGCACGCATATCCCGAGGTTGAGCGCTATACGGGGCGTGTGGAGATCTCCGCAAGCAATGCGTTAAAATTCGAGGTCGGTCCCGATTCCCTGAAGATCGGTCTGAACATTGCGGACATGGCGCGCACCATGCTCGAATTCGTGCGTCAAGAAGGCGCGGTCACGGGCTATTTGTACGAGTCGCTCGACGCCGAGGTCACAACGTTCGGCACTACGGCGATCCTCATGTGGAACGGCGAGGAAGACGGCACCGTTGCCGTCGC